>NZ_JBSGZI010000145.1:4025-16165 GCF_053610945.1 Streptomyces sp. NPDC054849 | reverse complement strand
GCACCCCCCGCGGGGGGTGCCGCCCTCGGGCGTTCGGGTCGGCTCACAAGCCGGTGGTGCCGATCCCGAAGGCGAACGGGTCCATCTCCTCGACGGTGCGCAGGAGCGTCTCGAACGTCGGCGGCGGCGTCTGCTCTATCGGTGTGGCCCCTTCGATCATGATCGTCACCGTTGTCCTCCGCATGGCGTGCCGTGCACTGGGCGTGAGCCCCGTTCCAGGCTAGCGGCGCGGGGTGGTCGCGCCCGGGTGCCGAGACGGATCACCGCCGGGCGGGCGGCTTTGGTTGACTTGAGGTATGAGCGATCTCTTCGTCAAGATCTGCGGACTCAGGGCCGTGCAGGACGTCGACGCCGCCGTGGCGGCCGGGGCCGATGCCGTCGGGTTCGTGTTCGCGCCCGGCAGTCCGCGTACGGTCGATGCCGCCACGGCGCGGGCGCTCGTCGCGGCGGTGCCCGACGGGGTGCTGACCGTCGGGGTGTTCCGGAGGCAGTCGGTCGACGAGGTGCGCCGGTTCGCCGAGGAGAGCGGCGTACGAGGTGTGCAGCTGCACGGCGAAGAGGGGCCCGGGGACTTCGCGGCGCTGCGCGCCGAGGGGCGGACCCTGCTGCGGGCCACCGCCGAGCACGTCGAGCGCTGCGGAGAGTACGGCGAGGACCTGCTGCTGCTCGACGCCCCCGACCCGGGCTCCGGCAAGCCGTGGAACTGGGGCGCGGCGGACTTCACCGCGCCCGAGGGGCGTTGGCTGCTCGCGGGCGGGCTGAACCCGGGCACCGTGCGGCGGGCGGTCGAGGTGACCGGAGCCTGGGGTGTGGACGTGTCCAGCGGGGTGGAGCGGGAGCGCGGCGTGAAGTCTCCGGAGCTGATCCGCGCCTTCATCCGAGCGGCGCGCGGCTAGGTCGGGACCCGGTCCGGGCGGCGGTCCGGGCGACGGTCCGGGCGACGGTCCGGGCCGCGTAATCCCCCGTTCCGCCCGGCCGTTAGTCTGCGACCGGGGGGATCATGGACACACGACCGGCACCGGCACTCTTACCGCGGGTTCAGCCCAAGCGGCTCTTCACGTGGCTCTTCCAGGTCACGTGGCTCGGCGTCACCGCCGTCCTCGCCGCGGTGACGCTGCTGTACTGCGTGCTCTTCTGGAAGCTGTGGTTCGCCGACACGCCCGGCTACGTGTGCAGCGGGCAGGACTGTCCCCGCGGCATGGGCTGGCTGGCGGTCCTCATCCCGCTGCTCGGGACCGCCGCGGGGCTGCTGTGGGCCGGCATCAAGGGCGCGCCGCTCGTCCGCCGTTCCTCCTTCGCCCAGGCCTTGGCCATCACTCTGGCGCTGGTCGCACTGTGGCCCGGCTGGAGCGCCTACACGTGGATGCGCGGCCCGCAGATGGACCTCTTCGGCCGGCAGAGCGCGGTCCCGCCCGCGGCGCAGCCGATCGGCGTCTGGGCGCCGGACCGGGGCGCCGTGCTGGTACGGGCGCGGCCCGACGGCCTCGTCGCGTACAACGGGGAGGGGCGCAAGGGCTGGCGGCTGCCCGCCTCTCAGCAGACTCCCGTCTGCGCGCTGAGCCGGACCACGCCGTCGGACGTCGGTCTCGTCGCGTACGAGGAGGGCGGGCGGTGCGGAGCGCGGATCGAGGCCGTGGACCTGGAGCAGGGCCGCAGCCTGTGGGACCGGGACCTCAAGCCGTCCCGTGCGCACACGGTCGTCGCGGCCGCGGGCACGACCGCGGTGGTGGCGGAGGAGGGCGCCCTCGTCGGCCTCGACCTGCGCGGCGGCGAGGAGCGCTGGCGTGTCCCGGTCCCGGCCGAGTGCGAGGTCCAGGCCGTCGACGGGGCCGGGGACCGGGCCCTGTTCGTGGAGCAGTGCAGTGGTGCGATGACGACGGCCCGGATCTCGGCCGTCGACACGCGGACGGGCGCCGGCGCCTGGCAGACCCCGCTTCCGACGGCGAGCCGTCTGCGCGAGGTCCGGGTGCTGTCTGCCCGGCCGCTCGCCCTTCACGTCACAGAGACGGCCGAGCGCGGCACCGACGCGGTGCTGCTGTTCGACGACGAGGGCCGCCCGCGCGGCGTCGTCCTCGCCTCCAGCCGGACGGAGGACCTGCTGACCGAGCCGTCCCCGGTGGTGGCGGGAGACCTGCTGGTCACACCGGTGAAGGACGGGAAGAAGAACGGGGTGTCCGCGTACTCCCTCACCGACGGCCGCCGTGTCTGGCACGCCGGTTTCGGGGACGCGAAGGTCCGCGCACTGGCGCGGACGCGCACGGACGAGGTCGCCGTGGTGACCTCGGACCACCCGCGGACCTACCTCACCCGTCTCGGCCTGGACCGCGGCAGGCAGCGGCAGGAGTCCACGATCCTGCGCGACCTGCCGCTGGGCAGACGGTTCGCGTTCTTTCCGGGCCCGCCCGGCAGCTATGTCTTCATCAACCTGGACCGCAGCGACACCCTTCCGCCGACCTTCGACGTCAACCCCGTCTTCGGCTGGTGACGCAGCCTCCCGGCAGGCCGAACCCGCCTCAGGAGAACTCGGACCCGGCGCTTTCGCCGTCCTCCTCGATGCCCTCGACGCCCGGCATCGCACGCAGGGCCGTGACCTGGGCGGGGGAGAGGCGGGCGCTGAAGCCGTGCAGGGCGGTGTCGAAGACGTGGACCGGGGTGGCCCCCACCATGTCGGCCACCGCGACCGGGTCGAGGTCCTTGTGCAAGGTGACGATGTACGTGCCGTCCTCGTCAGCGAGGGCCACGAGGGCGGTGTGGGTGGTGTGGGTGGTGTGGGCCACGGGTTCGGGTACGGCGGCGGTGGCCGTGGACACGGGCAGGGCGGCGACGGCGGCCAGCAGGGCGACGGCCACGGGCAGGGCTCGGCTCAGACGGGTGCGCATGGCAGGAGGCCATCACGCGCGCCGGGGCCGGTCAACGATGTCCGCGGGTGTGGCG
Source organism: Streptomyces sp. NPDC054849 (assembly GCF_053610945.1). Taxonomy (NCBI): domain Bacteria; kingdom Bacillati; phylum Actinomycetota; class Actinomycetes; order Kitasatosporales; family Streptomycetaceae; genus Streptomyces; species Streptomyces sp. NPDC054849. The sequence continues at coordinate 13,231 of NZ_JBSGZI010000145.1, read as the reverse complement.
GGGGCACGGGAAGCGCACCGGCCGTGCGCCCCCTGATGTGGGGGCGGGCCATACGGGTGATCTTGCCGTGGTGAGCCGGGCGGTGAGGCCCGGGGCGCGGCCGTGACGCAGAGCGGGGTGACCCTTTCTGCAGCTTGTGTGACATGCCGTGTTGATGCTGACGCCGTCCGATCGCCCAAGCGGGGAGAGCGGTTCAAGCCGCGCCGAAGTGGCCACCGATGCAAGAGGGGCCGCCCCCGCAGAGGCACTTGACGCCACGGGGGCGGCTCACCCATGCCGACCTTCCACCCCCCCCGTCAGGGAGTTCCTTTCATGCGCCTGCTCGCACGTGTGGCCGCCGCCGCCCTCCTCACGGTCACCCCGGTCGCGGCCGCTTCGGCGTCCGCCGCGGCCCCGGAGCCGACCCCGACCCCCGCCACTGCCCCTGCCCCGCTGTTCACCTCCTCCAACCCGGTGCCCGGCAGGTACATCGTGACCCTGGAGAAGGGGCAGGACGCGGTGAAGGTCGCACAGAAGCTGAAGCTGAAGCCGTCGTTCGTCTACACGTCGGCGATGAGCGGCTTCGCGGTACCGCTGACCTCGCTGGAGCTGACGCTCGTCCGCAACAGTCCGGGTGTGAAGTCGGTCGAGGAGGACGCCTCGGTCCAGGCCCTGCCGATGCCGGCCACCGGGGGGATGCGGGCGCCGTCGAACTCGTGGGGCCTGGACCGGATCGACCAGGAGAGGCTGCCGCTCGACAACGACTTCACCGTCCAGGGCAACGGCGCCGGGGTCACCGCCTACATCCTGGACACCGGCATCGACTACGCGCACACCGAGTTCGGCGGGCCCGACGCCACACGTGCCACCTTCGGCTTCGACGCCGTCGACGACGGCCGCAACGGGCAGGACTGCCAGGGCCACGGCACGCACGTCGCGGGCACGGTCGCCGGCAAGACGTACGGGGTCGCGCGCAAGGCGAACCTGGTCAGCGTCCGCGTCCTCGGCTGTGACGGCAAGGGCACGTGGTCGGGGATCATCGCGGGCATGGACTGGGTGGCGAAGAACGCCAAGCAGCCGGCGGTGCTGAACGCCTCCCTGGGCGGAGACCGGTCGGACGCCGTGAACAACGCCGCGAACGCGGTCGCCGACGCGGGTGTACTGCCGGTCGTCGCGGCGGGCAACTCCTCGGTCGACGCCTGCAACGTCTCGCCGGCGTCGGCCGCCCGCGTGCTGACGATCGCGGCGAGCAACCAGTGGGACGAGGAGACGTCCTTCTCCAACTTCGGTGCGTGCGTCTCCCTCTACGGCCCCGGGCAGGCCATCATCTCCGCCAAGCTCGGCGGCGGCAGCGTGGCCCTGGACGGCACGTCCATGGCCGCGCCGCACGTCGCCGGTGTCGCCGCCCTCTACAAGCAGGCCCACCCGAGCGCAGCGCCCGCCGAGATCGTGCAGTTCCTCGACGACAAGTCCACGAAGGACGTGTTGACCAGCGTCAGCAAGGGCACCCCCAACCAACTGCTGAACAACGGCGGTCTCTGACCGTCAGAGGGCCGCGGTGAAGGTGGCCCAGGCCCGTGCGTGGAACACCACGTGCGGGCCGTCGGGCTGCTTGGAGTCCCGTACGGGGACGAGGCCGGGGTGGCCGTCGGCGACTTCGAGGCAGTCGCCGCCGCTGCCGCCGCTGTGGGTGGACTTGCGCCAGGTGGCCATCTCCAGGCAGTCGCCGCCGGTGCCGTCGCTATAGCTGGACTTGTGCCAGATGGCCGCAGACAAATCGTACTCACGCATGCTGGTCATGCTCGTAATCCTCCGCCGCGGACTCGATCATGGCCAGCGATTGGGCTGGTGATAGTGCGCTGGCCGTGAGGAGATCGTAGGTCAGCGAGTGGCGGGCAACACTGGCCGGATCGTCTAGCAGTACACCTATTGCGTTTCCCTGGACGTAGGCCAGTGGAGGGGCGTTCTCGAAGGTCATCAGCTTCAGGGTGCCTCCCATGGATGCATGTGCTCCTGCGCTGAACGGCAGTACCTGCATGAAGATCCGGCGTGTACGGAGCAGGGCCGCGATGTGCCGCAAGGCCTCGGCCATCGCCTTTCTGCTGCCGACGACCCGTCGAAGCACGGTCTCGTCAAGCACGCACCACAACAGGGGGGTTGTTGGATTTTCCAGCAGCTTGGCGCGGTCCAGCCGGTTCGCGACTAGCTCGGCGATGACTTCGTCTGTAGCCGTCGGCTGGTACGCGATGAAGACTTCTCGGGCGTACGCCTCCGTCTGGAGCATCCCGGGCAACGCCAGAGGTGCGTACTCGCGGATCGTCTTTGCTTCGGCTTCTGCTTCGGCCGCCTCAGCGAAGTGGTTCGGGTACTTGGACTTGGCCAAGGCCCCGCAGTTGCGGGCGAAGAAACCGTTCGTGTCGAGGATTTCGTCTATCTGGCGCGCGAATTCGATGTGCATGCGACGCGTGCCCGCTTCGAGCTGGCCGATGAACGAGCCGCTGACGAAAAGGGGCTCACCCAACTCCGCCTGGCTCTTGCCCGCGCGCTCGCGGGCCACGCGCAGTTCGGCGCCGAGCAGGGCGCGGGGTGAGGAAGAGGGGTCGAGGTTCTTACCTGCCATGGCGACTCCCGGGCCAACAGGTGGGGTTGTTCTCGGTGCTTCCTTGAAAGGCTAGCCAGCCCGTCGCCACGCTGTGTGCTGAACGTGAACACGCAGAGTAGAAAGGTGACATGTGATGGTGATGACGGCGAAGGAGCGCATCCTGGCGGCCGAGGAGGCCGTGCGGCAGCTCAAGGACGCGCTCACCGGAGTGGGGGTGGTCTTCCCCTCGCTCGACGTGGACGGGGTTTCCGCCGCCGGTACCTACGGCCTCCCCCTCGTGGACCTGGGTCGCTGCAATCTGGACACCGCGCTCCGGCTGGCCGCCGTACTGCACGAGAGGGCACACCCGTGAGCGAGGCGATCGACGCCGCGGAGTTCGCGTTCGAGCTCGGCTGGAAGCTGCGCGGCCTGGAGACGGCGCTGGCACCGCGCGGGGTCTTCGGGCCGACGGCGGGGAGTCCGCAGCAGCCGCCTCCGCGCCCGGGGTGGCAGCGGTTCACGCTGGTGCACTGTCCGGTGGAGGGGTATCCGGGGTTCGACGATCCGGGCTACGAGGGGCTCCGGGCGAGCCCGCCGCACGGGTGCGCGGTCGAGGACTTCGGCGGGTGTCTGGGGCTGCGGTGCGAGCGGCCGGGGGAGCGGCTGCTGGACGCGGTCGCCGACTTGTGCGCCGAGATCCGGACCGGGCACGGGCTGCTCATGACCGGACTCGGCATCGAGAAGCTGTGGGAGTGGTCCGCGGACGGTACGGACGGCTGGGGAGCCGAGATCGTGGGGCAGTTGCTGCTGATGGCGGCCGAGCGCGGCCCGAAGCTCGGCTACGGCGTGGATGATCTCGTCCGCTTCCTGCGGGAGGCCGCCGGAACAGCCGACGCCGGAGCGTAGCGGGCCGCTCCGTCCCCTCGGGCCTGGGGTCCTTCGCTACGGCGCTGACTGCGACGGGATCGCCAAGGTCATAGTGCAGTCGGTGGAGTGGGTGGTGGAAGAGGGGTCTGTCCCCTGGCCATGGGGGCCGGTGTGCGGAGACGTCATGGGGTGGCGTCGGTGCGCAGTCGCGCGTGGAGGTGTTCGTCGTGCCAGCCGTCGGAGTGGAGGAGGGCGCCGCGCATGGTGCCCTCCAGGGGGAAGCCGGCCCTGCGGGCGACGGCGCAGGAGGCCGGGTTCGCCACGGAGTGGGTGATGCGCACGCGGTGCAGGCCGAGGTGCTCGAACGCCCAGCGGGTGACGCGCTCCGTGGCCTTCGCGGTGACGCCGCTGCCGCGGCCGGCGGGCAGCAGCCAGTACAGGATCTCGCCGCTGCCGCCGCGCAGATCGAGGTCGGCCAGGCCGATCAGGCCGACGGCGGGGGCGCCGGAGGCGAGGGCGATCGCCCAGATCCCGGCCTCCTCGTCCTGCCAGCGGGCGTGCCAGCGGGCGATGCGGTCCTCGGCTTCGGCCAGGGTGAGGAGGTCGGGCCGGTTCCAGTGCCGGATGTCCGGGTCGTGGCAGGACTCGACGAGCGCGGGGGCGTCGTGCGGGGCCGCCCAGGGGCGCAGCAGCATTCCGCCGTCCAGGGTGAACTCCGGCTGGGGGAGCGAGCGCATGCGGCCGGCCGGGACCACGGGGGGTATGGCGTTGTTCATGGAGGCATCCTGCCGGGCGCGTTGTTCGGTGCGGGTGAACGGTCGGGGCTCCGCCCCGGACCCCGCGCCTCAAACGCCGGCGGGACCGGAACGTACGGGGGGACCGGAACGGGCGGCGCTGGACGGGGCGGCGGGGCTGGATTCGGCCTCGCGGAAACGCAGGCGGAGGTACTGCGCGTTGGGGGAGTCGGAGGCGAATTCCTGGCGGCCCAGGTGCTCCGGGGCCTGTGGGCCCCAGAGCCAGACCTTGTCGCAGCCGTAGCAGAACGCCACCTCGAAGAGGGGCGGAGCGGCCGGGTCCCCGTAGGCGCGGATGCCCCAGCCGGGGGCGAACGCGCAGAGTGTCATCTGAGCCGTGGGCAGTTTCCTGATCAGAGCCAGCGTGGCGGCTGCTTCGGGGCCCTCCCAGCGGCCCACCACGTCGCCGGTCATCGGGTCGCCCCACTGGTCCGGGCCGGCGCATACGCGTACGACATCGATCCGGGTCGTGGCGGCGACGGCGGCGGCGGGGAGTCTCATGCGCACAGCATCGTGCAGGATGCCCCCGGCTTGCGAGGGATCACGCCGGGGCCGCCGGGGCCACTGCGCGGAAGCGGCCGAGGAGGGTGCGGGACTCGGGGCTTGCGCGTCGAAGAACTGCGCTGCGAGGTGGCGCGGGACGGCCGGAACGTGACGGCGGCACGGTGAGGCGTACGACCTCGATCAGCGCGGTTCCGGCGACGGCTTCGGCGGGGAGCTGCACCGGGACGGTTTCACCGCCGGGCGACGGAAGGGGCCACCTGCGCCGCTTGACGCGCCCCCTTCACTCCCGGCGGGGGCGGCTGGGGCGACGGAGGCGGCGGAGCGGTTTCAGGGTGAGGCCCGTGACTCCTGCGGCGCAGGCACCCGCCGCGCATACCGCCGCAGCGGTCGTGGCCCCCTGCGCGTCTGCGAGGGCGCCGAGTGCGTTGTTGCCCACGACCAGCGCCAGACTCTGCACGAGCACCAGCAACGCCTGCAGCCTGGCCAGGTGTGTGCCCGGGGTGTGGGTCAGCACCAGCGGGCCGATATGGCAGGCGAACATCCCGGAACCCGCACCGACGACGACCCCGCCGGCCACCGCCGCGGCCGGCGTCCCCGCCATCGTCACCGCGGTGATTCCCAGCGCCGCACCGCACAGCCCCCACGCCGCACCCCTGCCGATCCGGCGCATGGTGCCCCACCGCGCGGTCACCAGCGCCACGGCGATCACCCCGAGGCTCTGACCGCCGGCGACCAGACCGGCCACCCCGGCACTCCAGCCGTGCTCGCGTGCCAGGAGCGGGTTCAGCAGGGACACCACCGGCAGGAGGAAGCACGCGGCGGCGGCCGTCAGCAGCAGCGCGGGCCGCAGGACCGGATCCGCCACGGCGATCCGTACCCCGTCGGCCGCTTCCGGCAGGAGGCCTTCCTCGCGAGGGGAGCGTTCGACGTCGTAGGCGGGGCGGACGCAGACGAGGACGACGAGGACGATCGCGAAGGTGGCGGCGTCGGCGAACGCGGCGCCGGTCAGGCCGGCGGTCGCGACGAGTACGGCGCCCAGGGGAGCCCCGAGCAGCGAGGCGATCTGGCCACCGGCCTGTTGCACGGCCAAGGCCCGGGGGAGCTGTTCCTTCCCGACCAGACGGCGGGGCATGGACCCGGTGGCCGGCAGGTAGAACGCGTCGACCGTGCCGATGACGGCGGCGACCGCGAGGAGAAGCCAGGGAGATGTTCCCAGGCGCCAGCTCGCGAGGGCCAGTACGAGCGTGGCCGTGAGCATGACGGCGTCCCCGATGACCGTGATCCGGCGGGCGCCGAAGCGGTCGCCGACGGCACCGCCCAGCAACAGCAGCGCGGTGCGCGGAAGGGTGATGGCGGTCAGGACGAGAGCGCCCGTCCCGCCGCCGTGGGCACTGGCCGCCCAGCCCAGCGCGAAGTAGAGGACGGCGTCACCGAGGAGCGAGGCACGGGTGCCGACGAGCCAGACGAGATAGGTGCGGGGAAGGGCCGGGCGTGCCGAGCGGGGCCGGGCGGTGTCGGGGGAGGCCATGGCCGCTGACGCTAAAGCCCTCGAGCAGGTCGAGGGCAAGCGCCGTACGCGCCCGTTGCGGGATCTGGGCGAGGGCGAAGTGCGACGTCCGCCTCGGCGGGGAGCCGGATCCGCCTGCCCACGACCACCTGCCCACGACCAGCTGCCGCGCGGGCGTCAGGCCAGGGCCGGTTCCTTGGTGGGATCGGTGGGCTCGATGGGCTCGGTGGGCGGGGTGGCCGGGTCCGGGCCGGTGTCGAGGTCGGTCAGCATGCGGGCGGTGAAGCCGAAGAAGTACGTGGCGGCGAAGCCCACCAGGTAGGCGACCGTGAGACCGCCCGCGTAGATGGCGATCGTCACGCCCGGGCTCGACCTGCCGTCCAGGAGGGGGAACAGGGCCCAGCCGGACGGGCCGATGGCGGTGGAGCCGAAGGCGACGCCCAGCTGGTTGAAGAGGCCTACGAAGGCGCCGCCGGCCGCTCCGCCGATGCAGGCGGTGACGAACGGGCGGCCGAGGGGGAGGGATACGCCGTAGATCAGGGGTTCGCCGACGCCCAGGAAGCCCGCCGGGAGCGCCGACTTGATGGTGGTGCGGAGCGAGCGGTTGTGCGGGAGCCGGTAGTAGACGGCGATGGCCGCACCGACCTGGCCCGCGCCCGCCATGGCGAGGATGGGCAGCAGGACGGTGTAGCCGGAATGCTCGATGAGCGTGGTGTGGATGGGGATCAGGGCCTGGTGCAGGCCCAGCATGACGAGCGGGAGGAAGAGGCCGCCGAGGACCAGGCCGGCGAAGGCGCCGCCGGTGGAGAGCAGCCAGTCCGCGAAGGTGCCGATGGCGGCCGAGGCCTCGCCGGCGAGGAACATCAGGCCGAAGAGGGTGACCAGGCCCGAGATCAGGACGGTGAGGGTGGGGGTGACCAGGACGTCCAGGGCCTCGGGGACCCACCTGCGGCACCACTTCTCGACGTACACGGCGAGCAGGGCTGCGGCGAGCGCGCCGAGGACACCGCCCTGGCCGGGCCTGAGTTCCTGGCCGAAGGCGGTGATCTTCGCGACGCCCGGGAAGACGATGATCGCGGCGACCGCGCCGCCCAGGATCGGGGTACCGCCGAACTCCTTTGCGGTGTTGTAGCCGACGAACACGGCGATCAGCGACATGAAGCCGGCCGCGATCGCGGCGAGGGCCGGGACGACGGAGGGCACCCAGCCCAGGTTCGTCAGGAGGCCGTTCAGGCCCGCGATGATGCCGCAGCCGATCAGCGCCGGGATGAGGGGGACGAAGATGTTCGCGATCCGGCGCAGCAGCAGTTTGAAGGGCGTGGCGTTCCGGGCCTTCTGAGCCTCCTTCAGTGCCGCGCCCTGAGCCCGCAGTTCCTCCGCGGTGATGGTGCGGGGGGTGGGGGAGGGAGCGGGCGTGGGGGAGGGCGTGGGCGTCGGAGTGGGGGTCGGCGTGGGGCCGGCCGAGCGGCCCTCCTCGACCAGAGCCTCGAACTCGGGGGTCACGCGGGCGACGGTGCCCGGCCCCAGAACGATCTGGTACGTGTCGTCCTCGACCACGCCCAGGACCGCCGGGAGGGCCCGGAGGGCCTCGTCCTGGACGAGCGAGCGGTCGCGCAGCGAGATGCGCAGGCGGGTCATGCAGTGCGCGATCGAGGTGATGTTGTCCGGGCCGCCGACCAGAGGAAGGATCGCGGCGGCGGTGGCGCGGTTCTTGTCCGTGGACATGGTGGGGTCGCCTTGCCGTAGTGGGGGAGGGGGCAGGGACAGGGGGCAGGGGGAGCGGGAGGGCGAGGGAGGGGTCAGCGGGGCGGGGCGGGGGCGTTGGCGAGGGCCGTGCGGAGGTGGCCGCGTGAGGCGGCGAGCAGCTCGGCGGCCTCGGGCCCGCCGACCCCGGCGAGGACGACGAGGATGGCGTTCTTGACCTCGCCGTCGGTGGCCGTCAGAGCGGCCTCGATCTCGTCGTCGGGCGCGCCGGTGGCCAGCGCCACGATGCGGCGGGCGCGGGCGCGCAGCTTCTCGTTGGAGGAGCGCATGTCGACCATGAGGTTTCCGTAGGTCTTGCCCAGCCGGATCATGGTGATGGTCGAGATGAGATTGAGGACGAGCTTCTGCGCGGTGCCGGCCTTCAGACGGGTGGACCCGGTGAGGAACTCGGGTCCGACGACGATCTCGATGCCGTGGTCGGCGGCCGCGGCGAGCGCGGAGCCGGCGTTGCAGGAGAGTCCGACGGTGAGCGCGCCGCGCGTGCGGGCGAACTCGACCGCGCCGATCGCGTACGGGGTGCGGCCGGAGGCGGAGATGCCGATGACCGTGTCGTCCGGCCCGGTCCGCAGCGCGGCGAGGTCCTCGGCGGCCAGCTCCTTCGAGTCCTCGGCGCCCTCGACGGCCTTGACCATCGCGGTGGGGCCGCCGGCGATCAGGCCGATGACGTCGGCGGGGTCGGTGTTGAAGGTGGGCGGGCACTCGCTGGCGTCCAGGACGCCCATCCGGCCGGCGGTGCCGGCGCCCGCGTAGATCAGCCGGCCGCCGCGGGCCATCCGCTCGGCGATCGCGTCGATCGCGGCGGCGATCAGCGGTAGCCGGCCGGCGACGGCGGCCGGGACGGTGGCGTCCTCGGCGTTCATGGTGCGGGCGATGTCGAGGGTGGTCAGGCGGTCGATCTCGGCGAGTTCGGGGCGGAAGGCCTCTGTGGTGAGCGTGGCGAGTTGGGCGCGGAGTTCTTCGTACGCGGTCATCGGGCTCCCTGGGGGCGGCTGTGCGGGTGGCCGTGCGGTGACAGATCGGGGCTCCGCCCCGCCCCGGACCCCGTGCCTCAGCGCCGGCGGGGCTGGACGGGGCGGGGGGGTTGGAGGTCGCGGTGCGGGTGGGTGAGGGGCCGGGGCTCCGCCCCGGCCCCGGGGCTCACAACCCCGCGGGGCGAGATTGGGGGGGGGGGGCCGGGGGGGGGGGCGCAAAGGGGTTTTTCATAGCCGGC
>NZ_JBSGZI010000145.1:0-4015 GCF_053610945.1 Streptomyces sp. NPDC054849 | reverse complement strand
ACTTCGGGGGGCCCCGCCCCCCCCCGCCCCCCGGCCCCCCCCGCGGGCGGGGGGGGGGGGGGGGGGGGGGTGGGGGGGGGGGGGGGGGGGGGTGGGGGGGGGGGGGCCCCCCCCCGGCCCCGCGCCTCACACGCCGGCGGGGCTCGATGGGGCGGGCGGGGCCGGTGGGGCTGGCGAGACGGGGTTTTCCTTCGCGCTCTTGCTCACTCCTGAAAGCTATTTTCAGCAAGTGCGGTGGTCAATCCGCCATGCGGCCCATGAAAGAGGGCCTTCGTCACCGGGCCCGTGGAGGTCCACAATGGGCCCATGGACCACGCAACCCCCCTGGAACAGGCGCTGCACGTCGCCCGTGCACTCGTGCTCGCCGATCTCGCCGCGGGCGAGGTCGCCGACGCCGACGTCGTCTCCCTCGTCGAGGACTCGGTCACGCACCGCCGGTGGTGGGTGGAGCAGTGGCCGGAGGGGGTCGGCTACCTTCCCGGGCTCGTCGCCCAGGACGTACAGGACGCGCTGCTGGAGAAGTACGGGCGCTGGCCGCTGTGCCCGGTCTGCACCCACGGCGATCCGCACGCGCTGGACGTCGATCCGGAGCTGGGACCCGACCCGCACTGGGTGTGCTCGGAGGCGGGCGTGAAAGTGGCCGCGGTCGGCGGCCTCGGCCCGGTCCTGGGCCGACGGTGAGCCGGCGGTGACCCTCTACATCGACCCACCGACCTGGCCGGGCCACGGCCGTATGTGGTCGCACCTGGTCAGCGACGTCTCGTACGAGGAGCTCCACGCCTTCGCGGCGGCCATCGGCTGCCCGCCGCGTGCCTTCGAGCGGGACCACTACGACGTGCCCTCGCACCGCTACGCGGACGCGGTCGGCGCGGGCGCGGTGGAGATCGGCAGCAAGGAACTGGTCCGCCGCATCACGGAGGCGGGACTGCGCCGCCCGAAGGGCCGCGCGCAGGCGTAGCCGCCCCGGGCGGGGCGTGAGGCGTCGACCTCCGCGGGGAAAGCAGCAAAGGCTGATCGCGCCGGACAGTCTGCCTCTAGACCGTCTCGGTCACGGCCCCGGGCGTCGCCATGCCGACGGCGACGACGCGGGTCGGGGTGGGGGCGGAGGTACGGCGGTCCAGGCGGAGGGCCGTGACGGCGAGGGCGATCGCGGCGAGCATCATCGCGGCGCCCGCCCAGGCGGTGGCGGAGAAGCCCAGACCCGCATCGATGACGGTGCCGCCGAGCCAGGGCCCACCGGTGTTGCCGAGGTTGAACGCCGCCGTGGTGGTGGCGCCGGCCAGGGTCGGGGCGGCGCCGGCCACGTTGAACATGCGGGCGTTGAGCGCGGGGGCGGTGAAGAAGGACGAGACGCCGAGGAGGAAGGACAGGGCGACGGCCGCCACCTGGACGGACGCGAGGAGGGCGAGCGCCGTCAGCAGGACGGTCGAGGCGGTGACGCCCCAGATCATCACGCCGAAGAGGTGCGCGTCGGCGACCCGGCCGCCGATGGTGGTGCCGATCAGCGCACCGATTCCGAAGAGGCCGAGGATCCACGGGACCCACTGCGAGTCCAGTCCGGTCACGTCGGTGAGAAGCGGCGACAGGTAGCTGAAGGCGCAGAAGACGCCGCCCGCGGCGAGCGCCGTGATGCCGATGGACAGCCACACCTGGCGGTCGCGGTAGATGCGCAGCTCGCGCCCGAGCGAGGGCTTCTCGGCGGGCAGCGGGAACTTGGGGATCAGCACCAGGATGCCGGCGAGGGCGATCGCCGAGGCCGCGCCGACCGACCAGAACGCGGAGCGCCAGCCCAGGTGCTCGCCGAGGAAGGCGCCGGCGGGGACCCCGAGGACGTTGGCGATGGACAGGCCGCCGATCATGACGGCCATCGCGCGGGCCCGCTGGTCCTTGTCGACCATGGCGATGGCGACGGCCGCGCCGACGGCCCAGAAGCCGGCGCAGGCGAACGCCGAGATCACGCGGGAGGCGAAGAGGAGCTCGTACGAGGGGGCCAGCGCGCCGGCGACCTGCCCGAGGCCGAAGAGGCTGATGAGGGCGACGAGGGTGGTGCGGCGCGGGAGGCGCAGGGTGGCCACGGCCAGGACCGGTGCGCCGACGACCATGCCGATCGCGAAGGCGGATATGAGCAGCCCCGCTTGCGGGATGGTGACGCCCAGGTCGGCGGCGATGGGTGGCAGCAGCCCGGAGAGCATGAATTCGCTGGTGCCGAGCGCGAAGACCGACAGTCCGAGGATGTAGACGGCGACGGGCATGCGGGGTCGTGCGGCATCTGCGGGCATGACTCTCACCAACCATGGCGAACGCGATCAAATTCCCCCTGGTGGGCGCGGGTGTGGCGGTCCTGGAGCCGGTCCTGGGACAGTGCTGAGCCGGCCCTGTGTCAGCCCTCGGGGATCAGCGTGGCGAGTTCCGCGGCGAGATTGGCGCGGGCCGGGGCCTCCCAGTGCGCGGCTCCGTAGGGCGTGCGGTAGAGCCGCGGCAGGCCGAGCAGCTGGCGCAGTACGGCGGCGCGGCCGGTGCGGAAGGCCTCGTCGGGGACGAAGCCGTACTCGGCGCGGACGGCCGCGGCGTAGGCGGCGTAGGCCTGGGGCTCCCCGGCCAGGACCGCCAGGTCCGCGTCGCAGAGCACCTCGCCGTCGGTGTCGCCCGGGGCGGGGTCGTGGGTGACGGTGAGCCGGACCAGCCGGGCCACCTCGGCGGTGCGCGCCGCGCCTATCCCGAGCTCGGGAAGGGCCCGCTCGGCCAGGGCGGCGCTGCGCTCCTCGTTCTCGGAGCGGTCGGGACGGTAGACGGCGTCGTGGAACCAGGCGGCGAGCTGCACTGCGGCCGGATCGGCGGCGTGCGGCGCCAGTACGTCGATCCGGGCGAGTACATCGGCCAGGTGAGAGGTGGTGTGGTACCGGCGCTGCGGCTCCGCCCAGGCGGTGAGGAGGCGGTCGGCGTAGGGGGCGGGATCGCGGTCGGCGGGGGCGCCGGCGGCGGTGACGGTCGCACGCCAGCGGGCGCGGAGGGCCGCGGTCTCGGGGTGGGTGTCGCTGCTCGGAGTGCCTGTGTCCATGGGCACATTGTGGGGGTGGCGTGATTGTGCTGGTGAAGCGCGGGTGGAGGCCCGTACCCTGATATTGGACTAGACCTATTTCCCCCGAGCTGTTTTTTCCGAAGGATGGGATCGAATGAGCAACCGTGCGCTCCTGGAGGTGATCGCCCTCGACGTGGAGGACGCGATCGCGGCCCAGGCCGGTGGGGCGGACCGACTCGAACTGGTCACCGACATGGCCGCCGACGGGCTCACCCCGCCGCGCGAGACCTTCGCGGCGATCAGGGCGGCGGTCGCCATCCCGCTGCGCGTGATGCTCCGCACGACGGACGGCTTCGCGGCCGGCGACGTCTCCGTCCTGGTCGACACGGCGCGGGCGCTGCGGTCGGAGGGCGCGGAGGAGTTCGTCCTCGGCTTCCTGACCCCGGACGGCGGCCCCGACCTGGTCGCCGTCGAGGCGGTCGTGGCGGAGCTGGACGGATGCCGCTGGACCTTCCACCGGGCGATCGACCGCGCGGCGGACCGGGATCAGCTGCGCAAGACGCTGGCCGATCTTCCCGGGCTGGACACGTACCTGACGGCCGGCTCGGCGGCCGGGGTGGACGAGGGCCTGCCGGTGCTGTTGGCCGAGGCGGGGCGGCGGGGGGAGCCGGGGTACGGGCCGCGGCTCCTGGTCGGCGGCGGCCTGACGCTGGCGCACCTGCCGGTGTTGCGGGCGGGGGGGATCGACGCCTTCCACATCGGTGGGGCGGCCCGTCCCTCCGGGTGGGGCCGGCCCGTCTCGGCCGAGGCCGTCGCCGACTGGCGGACCGCCCTGTCCTGACCCGGCGGCCCGGCTGCCGGGGCTCCGCCCCAGACCCCCACGGCGCTTCGCGCCCGCGCCTCAAACGCCGGCGGGGCTGGAAGATCGGGGCTCCGCCCCGGACCCCGCGCCTCAAACGCCGGCGAGGCTGAAGGATCGGGGCTCCGCCCCGGACC
>NZ_JBSGZI010000144.1:0-16279 GCF_053610945.1 Streptomyces sp. NPDC054849 | reverse complement strand
GGCTCGCCGGAGTCCTGGCGAGCCGGGAGAGCCTCGCGATCAGCATCGCCGTCTGCGGACTCAAGGCCCGGGTCCGGGCCGCGAGCGCGGGCCGTCCCGAGCTCTTGCAGGACCCCCACGCCGCGGCGGTCCTGCGGGCCGTCGCAGCGGGCCGCCAAGCCGAGGCCGTCCGCCTGTTCCGCACCATCGTGCGCGAGCAGGGAGCGGTGCACGCCTTCTCCCTGCTGGCCCCGTCCTTCGCCGACATCCTCGCCTGGAACGCCCTGACCGACGCGAACCCGTTCAACGACCACGCCGGATGGCAGGTCGCCACCGGCCGGGCTGAAACGGCCGAACCGCTTCTGGGGATCGGCGCCGCCTTCCGGGCCTTCTGCGACCGCGGCCCCGGGCTGCCCGAACGCCCCCCGGCGGGGCCCGCGTCCACCCTCGGCCCGGTCCGACGCCGTGTCACTGGCCGGCCGCAGCGGCCGGCTCCCCGACCTCCGGACGGCGGCCTGCGCGGCCACGCCGCCGCGCTGCACACGCACGCGGTTCGGCTACGCAGGGCGGCCGCCGCGCCGGGGTGGCAGGGGCCGGAGTGCGACGCCCTGCGCGCCGAGATCGCCCGCCTCGCGACCCGCTGCGCGACGGCGGCCGGCGGCCTGGCCCTCGCCGCCGCCCAGCTGCAGGACCGGCTGCAGGAAGAGCCACAGGATCAACTACAGGAGCAGTGACAGCAGGAGGACGAAGGACGGTCGACCACCGATGCCCGCGAGGACGACGAACCTCGGATCGAGGTTCCCGGCCGAGGTGATCGGTCCGCTACCGGCCGCCTCCCGTCCCGACGCCGAGCCTGGTCACGGTGACGGTTCCTCAGTTCCCGGGTGGGCAGAGCCGCCGCAGGGCGTCCAGTGCCTGTTCGGTGATGTCGTCAGGGGAGCCGGACACGTCGACGACGACGCCGAGTTCGTCGGCTTGGAGCGGTTCCAGGGTGGCGAACTGCGAGTCCAGCAGGGTAGTGGGCATGAAGTGGCCCTTTCGGGCCGCCATCCGCTGAGCGATCAGCGAGCGGTCTCCGGTGAGGTGGACGAAGACCGCCCCGGGGGCCGCGGCGCGCAGCCGGTCGCGGTAGGCGCGCTTGAGCGACGAGGCGGCGACCACGCCGCCGCGCAACCCGGCGCAGTTGCGGATCCACTGGCCGATGGCGTCCAGCCACGGCCCGCGGTCGGCGTCGTCCAGGGGGGTTCCCGCCGACATCTTGGCGACGTTGGCCGCCGGATGGAACGCGTCGCCCTCCGCATACGGAAGGCCGAGGGCCTCCGCGAGCAGCCGGCCCACGGTCGTCTTGCCCGTGCCGGCCACGCCCATCACCACAATGACGCGTTGGGTGCTCACGCGTACCTCGCTGTCCTCGTCGACCTGGGTCCGTGGAAACCACTGAAGCGCATTAAGTAGTACGTATTCAAGGCGCAGTTGGGAAAACATCGCATCTTTTGTCGGAGCGGGTGTGACCGTACGCTTACGCCATGACCACCGAAGGCAGTCCAGGGCAGGGGCAAGGGCTCCACTCCCGCGTGCTGGACACCCTCGGCCTCGCGATCACGGCGGGCGCATACCCGCCCGGCAGCGTCCTGCGCACGGACGAGATCGCCGAACGCTTCGCCGCCTCCCGCACCGTGGTGCGGGAAGTCGTCCGCGTCCTGGAGTCGATGCACCTGGTCGAGTCCCGCCGCCGCGTGGGTGTCACCGTACGTCCCACCGACGAGTGGAACGTCTACGACCCGCGCGTGATCCGCTGGCGGCTCGCCGGCACCGACCGGCCCCGGCAGCTGCGCTCCCTCACCGTGCTGCGCTCGGCGATCGAGCCCGTCGCGGCCGGGCTCGCGGCGAGGCTGGCCACGCCGGAGCAGTGCGCCGAGCTCACCGAGGCGGCCCTCGGCATGGTCCGCACCTCGCGCGGTCACCAGCTCAACGGTTATCTGCGCCACGACATCGCCTTCCACCGCGTCGTGCTGAACGCCTCCGGCAATGAGATGTTCGCCCGCCTCGGGGACGTCGTCGCCGAGGTGCTGACGGGCCGCACCGAACACGCGGTGATGTTCCACGATCCCGACCCCGCCGCCGTCACCCTGCACGTCCAAGTGGCCGAGGCCGTACGGGAGGGCGACGCGGCACGCGCCGAGGCCCTGACCCGGCAGATCGCGGTGGGCGCCCTGCAAGAGCTGGACGTACTCGCCCCCTAGCCGGCGGGAGGCGGACGTCGGACGTCGGACGGTGTTGCAGGGCTGGGCGCTGCCGGCTGCTGCCGGTCAGCCGCAGCCGCAGCCGCCGCAGCCTCCGCCCCCACCGCAGCCTCCGCCGCAGCCACCCGCAGAGGTTTCGGAGCCCTTCGACTCCTTGCGTTCCCGCTCCCGTTCACGCCTCCTCTCCTCGGCCAGGCGCGTCTGCTCCCGGACGGCCTCGCGGTACGAGCCGGCGGACGGCGTCCAGCTGCGCAGGCCGTGACGCCGCCGTGGGAGCAGGGGGACGGCGGTGACGGAGGAGACGAGCCGGGTGTTGCCCTCGTACACGGCGCTCTCCAGGACGACCTCGGCGCCCTCGTACACGGCTCCGTACAGGACTGCCTCGAAGGGTTCCCTGCAGGGGTCGATGTCGCGGTGGGTCGCGCGCAGGGTCCGTTCGGAGCCGGAGAGAAGGACCCGCCGACCCGCGAGGGTGTCGCTGGTGCGTGCGCGGTGTGAGATCAGGGGCGCCGCGGTGCGCGTGTCGGCGTTCGGGTACAGCCAGTGGCGTTCGGACGCGGAGGCCCGTACGCCGACCAGGAGCGCGGGCTGCGGCCGTGCGCGCAGGCGCCGCGCAGCCCGGCGGCGGGCCAGGCCCAGGCCGAGCGCGGTGGTACCCGGGATCAGGAACATCAGGGCGAGCAGCTGCATGCCCACCGGGTGGTACGGCTCCACGCTGCCCGCGGTCCGCAGCTCCAGGAGGGCGCCGTCGGCGAGGGCGGCGGCGGCTGCGAGACAGCACGCGGAGCCGAGGACGATCCCCGCAAGCCCGCGGCGGCGGTGTACGGCCGGAAGCGGGGTCGGCAGCGGGAAGCGGGCGGACCCTGCTGCGGCGAGGGCCAGTTCGCGCTGGCGGCGACGTGCGCGGAGGCGGGCCAGCGCCCCGGCGAACGCCCACGCGGCGAGGACGAGGACCAGCCCGCAGCCGATCCGGCCCTGCGTGTCGGGGATGCCGGGAAGCACGAGGACGGCGTCCGTCGCGAGGACGGGCGCGGCCGGCAGGACGGCCACGGGCAGGTACCGGTACCAGACCGGCAGCGCCACCAGCAGGACGCTCACGGCGTAAGCCCGCCAGTTTCCGTCGGGCTCCACGCCGTGCCAAGCCGTCAGCACGACGGCGAGGGCGACCAGGGGGCCGAGGATCCAGCTGCCGGCGACGGGCGCGAACAGCGCATGGACGCGCGTCCGGAGCCAGCGCTCGGCGTCACCGGCGTCCCACGTGGCGACCCCGTCCTCCGGTATCGCCGCTGGGGGCAAGTGCTTGACGTAGTCGGTCACGGCGCCAGTATGGGAGCGCCGTGCCGCGGCCCAGAAGGGGCGGCCGCGGCACGGAATCGCTACGGCCGCTTCCGACCCCCCGCGGCGAGTTCGCAGTCGACGGGGCCGGGGCCGGGGCCGGAACCGGGGTCGGGCCCGGCGTTGGGGTCGGTGTCAGACGTCGAGCGCGGCGAGTTCGAGCTCGCCGAGTCGCTCCGGCTCCGCGACGACGTCGATCCCGGTGATCAGGCGGTCCTCGATCGTGAAGCGCAGCACCAGGCGCAGCCGTCCCATCGGGGCCATCGCCAGGCCGACCACTCCGTCGACCAGCGCCGGCTGGGTGGACTGCGCGCGCTGCATGGCGGCCATCGCGGCCTTGGCGACGGTGACGGCGCCGGTGAGCAGGACGCGAGTGGGGGTGGGACCGACGGTCGGGTCGGCCTTGAGGACCACGTCGGGGTGGAGCAGCGTGACGAGCGCGTCGAAGCTCCCGCCCCGGGTGGCGGCGAGGAAGGCGTCCACGACACTGCGCTGGCGGGTCAGATCGGCCTCGGACACCAGCGGCGCCCCCTTGACGCGGCGGCGGGCGCGGCTCGCGAGCTGGCGGGTCGCGGCCGGGGACTTCTCGATCATCGGGGCGATCTCGTCGAAGGGCACGGCGAACAGGTCGTGGAGCACGAACGCGAGCCGCTCGGCAGGTGCCAGCGTGTCGAGCACGACCAGCAGTGCCAGCCCGACCGAGTCGGCCAGCACGGCCTCCTGCTCGGGGTCGACCGTGTCCTCGCGGCCGGCGAGGGGGTCGGTGGGGTAGACGTCCAAGGAGTGTTCGCGCCTGGACTCGCGCGAACGCAGCATGTTCAGGCACACGCGCGACACGACGGTGGTCAGCCATCCACCGAGGTTCTCGACGTCGCCGGTGTCGGAGCGGTTCAGGCGCAGCCATGCTTCCTGAACGGCGTCATCGGCCTCCGAGAGTGAGCCCAGCATGCGGTACGACACCGCTCTGAGATGAGATCGGTGCTCTTCGAACCGTTCGGTCAGCGCTGGACTCTCGTCCATCCGTCTCAGATTCCTTCCACACAGCGGATCCTCAACATAGATCACGGAGACATCACCGGCGCGAGGGGGAGTTGCGGCTGCGGATTCATCGCCCGGTCCGGTCCGGTCCGGTCCGGTCCGGTCCGGTCCGGTCCGGACCGGCCCGGACCGGGGCAGGCCGGGTCGGAGCCTGCTGGATAATGGCGCTGAACAGCAGAAGCAGTGGAGACGCCGGGGACCCGTGGTCGTCCGGCAGGAAAGGGAGCCCCCGATGGACGTGCAGCACTTCGAGCGGATCACCGCTTTCATCGAGGCGCGGCTCACCCCGCTGTTCGACGCGGAGACGGGCAGCGAGTACGGCTTCGGCATGGACGACACCTCGCGTGCGCTGCGCGCACTGCGCAACTCCGTCCTGGAGGCCTCCGCCATCAAGGGCCTCATCGAGAAGCGGGAATCCGCCGAGCCGGCCATGCGCCGCGTGATCGACCAGTCGGTGGAGCACAACTGGGACGTCCTGCGCGGCATCGCCCGCCAGTGGGAGGACCACGCCGACTTCCGCCACGAGTTCAAGCACCACGCATGGGAGCTCGACCACCACCACCACGCCGCCGCGGAGGCCTGAGCCGGGAGGCCGGCCTCACCGCGGGGTGGTGAGGACTCCGCGCGCGACGATCGCTCCGCGCAGGCGCGACGCCGTGTCAGCCGCCTCCCGGGGCGACGGTGACAGGACGCCGTTCTCGGTCATCAGCGCGTGGAACTGCTGCTGCTCATACAGGACTCCGGGCGGCAGCGCCGCGATGTGCCAGTGGAGGTGGCTGTTTCCCTGCCGGCTGCCCAGGGAGTAGAGGTAGGTCCGCTCGGAGTCGTGGACGTCCTCGACCGCGAGGGCGACCTCCCGGACGACGAGCATCAGCCGGGTGTAGGCCACCGGGTCCAGATCGCGGACGACATGCTCGATGTGCCTCTTCGGCGCCACCAGGACCTTTCCGGGGAGCGTGGGCCATCGGTCGAGGAAGGCCACGTGGTGCTCGTCCTCGTAGACGGTCTCGTGCGCGTAGTCCGGGTCCCCGGCGAGGAAGGCACAGACGAAACACGGTCCGCTGCGCGTTCGTTCGACGTACGACCTGAGATCCATGGCCTCGCGGTCCATCGGCACTCGCATCCTCTCCCTGCAAACGCGCACGCACCTGTCGGGACGGCTGCGAAGACGCATGCCGCGCCCGGCCGGTTCGCCCGGACCCGTCGGCCGCCGCCCGGCAGGCCACCCGCACCGGGGCGGCGGTGACGCCCTAGTCCGCCGCCTTGCGCGGAGTGGTCTGCTGGACCGCCCAGCCGTTGCCGTCCGGGTCGGAGAAGTAGACGAAGGAGCCCCAGGGCAGGTCCTGGATCTCCGTCACCTCCACACCCCGGCCGCGCAGCTCCTCGTACGCCTCCTCGATGTCGGTGACGACGACCTGCATGTTGTCCAGCGATCCCGGGGTCATCCGGGTGAGCCCCTTGCCGATCGCGATCGAACAGGCCGACCCCGGCGGGGTGAGCTGGACGAAGCGGATGTCCTCGCTGACGGTCACGTCGTGGTCGGCGTTGAAGCCGAGCTTCTCGTAGAAGGCCTTGGCCCGGTCGACATCGGTGACGGGGACGGCGATCAGTTCCAGTTTGATGTCCATCGCAGCATCATGCTCCCGTCACCGGTGCCACGCCGCCCGACGCCAGGTCGGCGGGCGTGTCCGACGCCGCGAACTGGGTGCGGTACAGCTCCTCGTACCGGCCGCCGGCCGCCAGCAGCTCGGTGTGCGTGCCCCGTTCCACGATCCGGCCCTCCTCGACCACCAGGATCAGATCCGCCGCCTGCACGGTCGACAGCCGGTGCGCGATCACCACGGCGGTCCGGCCCGCCAGGGCCTCGCCGAGCGCCTCCTGCACCGCCGCCTCCGACGTCGAGTCCAGGTGCGCGGTGGCCTCGTCGAGGATCACCACGCGCTGGCGGGCCAGCAGCAGCCGCGCGATGGTCAGCCGCTGCCGCTCCCCGCCCGACAGCCGGTAGCCGCGCTCCCCGACCACCGTGTCCAGCCCGTCCGGCAGCGAGGCGACGAGTCCGTCCAGACGTGCGCGGCGCAGCGCCTCCCAGACCTCCTCCTCGGAGGCCTCGGGCCGGGCCAGCAGCAGGTTGGCCCGGACCGACTCGTGGAAGAGGTGCCCGTCCTGCGTGACCATGCCGAGCGTCTCGCGGATCGAGTCCGCCGTGAGGTCCCGTACGTCGACCCCGCCGAGGCGGACCGCGCCCGCGTCGGCGTCGTACAGCCGGGGCAGCAGCTGCGCGATGGTCGACTTGCCGGCGCCGGACGAGCCGACCAGGGCGATCATCTGGCCCGGTTCGGCACGGAAGGACACCTCGTGCAGCACCTGCGTACCGCCGCGGACGTCGAGGGTGGCGACCTCCTCCAGCGAGGCGAGCGAGACCTTGTCGGCGGCGGGATAGCCGAAGGAGACCCGGTCGAACTCCACGGTCACGGGTCCCTCCGGCACCCGCCGGGCGTCCGGCTTCTGCGCGATGAGCGGCTTCAGGTCGAGGATCTCGAAGACCCGCTCGAAGCTCACCAGCGCGCTCATCACCTCGACGCGGGCGCCGGCGAGCGCGGTCAGCGGAGCGTACAGCCGGGTCAGGAGCAGGGCGAGGGCGACGACGGAACCGGCGTCCAGGGTCCCGCGCAGGGCGTAGAAGCCGCCGAGCCCGTAGACGAGCGCGAGGGCCAGGGCCGAGACCAGGGTGAGTGCCGTGATGAAGGCCGACTGGGCCATCGCCGTGCGGATGCCGATGTCCCGTACCCGCGCCGCCCGGGCCGCGAACTCCGCGGACTCGTCGGCGGGCCGCCCGAACAGCTTGACCAGCGTCGCGCCGGGGGCGGAGAACCGTTCGGTCATCTGGGTGCCCATCGCGGCGTTGAGGGCCGAGGCCTCCCGCTGCATCGCCGCCATCCGCGTCCCCATCCGGCGGGCGGGCAGCACGAACACCGGCAGCAGCACCAGCGCCAGCAGGGTGATCTGCCAGGAGATGCTCAGCATCACGGTGAGGGTCAGCAGCAGGGTCACGGTGTTGGCGACCACCCCCGACAGGGTGTTGCTGAAGGCCCGCTGGGCGCCGATCACGTCGTTGTTGAGGCGGCTGACCAGAGCTCCCGTCCTGGTCCGGGTGAAGAAGGCGACCGGCATACGCTGCACGTGGTCGAAGACCGCGGTACGCAGATTTAGGATCAGCCCCTCACCGAGGGTGGCGGAGAGCCGGCGGGTCAGCAGCCCCAGTGCGGCCTCCGCGACGGCGATCAGCGCGATGAGCAGGGCGAGCCGGGTGACCGTACCGCTGTCCCGGCCGTTCACGATGGCGGTGACGACCCGGCTGGCGAGGACCGGGGTGGCCACCGCCAGCAGCGCGGTCACCACACTCAGCAGGAGGAAGAGGGTGAGGCCGCGACGGTGCGGGCGGGCGAAGGCGGCGACGCGGCGCAGGCCGGCCCGGGAGAGCGGGCGACGGTCCTGCTGGGCGTTCATCGCGCTGTGCAGCGAGGTCCAAGCGGTGACTTCCATGTCCATGGCTCGTACGCTAGGACCTCAACCAAGCTCGAGGTCAAGCATTCGGCTCCGGACCCCCCACCGGGATGCCAACTCCCGCTCGTGCGGGGGAAATCCGAGACCTGCTCCGTTGTCGGTGCCCGATGGCATCATCGGTTCATGACGCAGGGATCCGAGTCCGTCCGCTTCACCAAGGGCACCACCGACACCGTCCTGCACCACTTCGAACGGTGGGCGCGGGACACCCCCGACGCCCCCGCCCTGATCGCCGGCGCGAAGAGCACCGGCTACGGGGAACTCGACGCAGGCGCCAACCGGCTGGCGCATCATCTGCTCGCCTGCGGTCTGCCGCCCGGCGGCCTCGTCGCCATCGGCGCCACCCGGCAGACCGACCTGGTCGTCGGAATCCTCGCCGTCCTCAAAGCCGGCGGGGCCTACGCCGTCGTCGACGCCGAAACGCCCCGCACCGGCCGCCGGCAGCTCGATGCGCTCCAGACCTTCGCACCCTTCGCGCTGCTCACCCACGCGCCGCACCGAGCCGCCCTCGACACCGGTACCGGCCTGCGCGCCATCGGGGTCGACGACGAAGCCGAGATCGCCGCCCGGCCCGGCTACCGGCCCGAGACGACGGTGTCCGCCGCGGCCGGAGCGGCCGCGGCCGGAGTGGGCGCGGCCGTCCTGTTCACCGCAAGCGCCGAACCCCGCCCTGTGCCCGTCGGCCACGCCCTGCTGCTCGCCGCCCGCCAGGGCTGGGCCGAGCTGGCGCCGACGACCCCGCAGGACCGCCACCTCATCACCGCCCGTCCGGACGTCACCGCCTTCGCCGCCGGCTGGACCAAGGCCCTGTGCTCGGGCGGCAGCCTCGTCCTCCCCAAGGGGTCCTCCTGGCAGTCCGAGCACCCGCAGCAGGTGCGCGCGGCGGTCGAGAACCAGAGGGTCACCGTCGTACACACGGATCCGGCCGGCATCGGCACGCTGGTGGTCGACGGACCCCGACCCACCGCCGCCGCCCGCAGGACCGGCCCGCCGAGGCTGAGTTCGCTGCGGCTGGCCACCGTCACCGGGGACCGGCTCCACCTCGACGAACTGGACGCCCTGCACGTCCGGTTGCGGCCCGGCGTGCGCATCCTCAACGTCTACGGCCTCACCGAGGCCGCCGGCACGGGCACCTGCTTCGAACTCCCGCAGCTGACCGCCCCCGTCAACGAACCGGAACGTCACTCCCTGCTGGGCACCCCCTTTGCGGGCTGCCAGGTCCACGTGCGGGACGGGGAGATCCACCTGACCCCGCCCGGCGGCGCGGACGCGATACCCACCGGCGACCTCGGCGTGCTGCGCCCCGACGGCCTGCTGGAGTACGCCGGCCGGATCCGGCACCGGATCACCCTCCCCGGAGGCTCGTTCGACCCCCACCCCGTCGAGGCCGCGATCCGCACCCATCCGGGCATCGGCGCAGCCGTCCTCGCCGGCGTCGACAAGGACGGGGAAAGGCGGCTCGTCGCCTATGTGTCCCCGCCGCCCGGCGACCCGGCCTGGGACGCCTCCGCGCCGCTGCCCACGATCCACGGCCTGCGCAACCACCTCGCCGGCGTCGTCCTCAAGGAGGAATCCCCGCACATCCTCGTCCGGCTCCGGGCCACTCCGCGCAACAGGGGCGGGCAGGAGGACCGCTCGGCCCTGCCGCTGCCCGCACAGCCCGGCTCTGAGCAACCTGCCCTGTACGGAGGCAAGTTCACTCCGGCCCCCGGCACCGGAACCGGCGACCCGCACCGCGTCCGCAGCTTCACCGGCGGATGCCTGGCACTCGTCCTCGGATTCCTCACCCTGCTGCTCACCGACCTCGTCTGGCCCGGATCCACGGACCTCTCCGCCGTGCCCTACCCGTGGGCCGCCCTCTTCTTCCTCCTCTACGTCGCGGAATGCGTGTCCTTCGGCGCGGGCATCGCCTTCCTGTTCACCGGCTACCGGCTGATGCGGGACCGGGAACACGGCCGCCCCGCCGGCCGCACCAGGGCCGTCCACCTCGCTGCGAGCTACCTGCTGCTGGCCTGGTGGCCACAGGACAACGCCTACCGGCTGGCGGCCAAACAGGACTGGCCCCAGCAGGCCCTCCTCGTCTACACCTTCAACATCCCCCTGATGATCGCGGGCCTCATCGTGGTCCTCCACCTCGCCCGGAAGCCGGACTCACCCTTCGACTTCGAGGACAGGACCTGATCCCGGGCTCACGCCCCGGTTGGGCGACGAGCTCGACGGTCACCTGGTGCGGGTCGTAGCGCGCGGACGATCGGTGCGAGAAGTTCGAACGCCTCGACCTGCTCGCGGCCGCGCTTTGGAAGAGGGGTGATCAGGACGACCAGGCGGACCGGGTGCGCCATGCGTCGAGCATGTGCCTCCCGGCCCGGTGATGGAACTCATGTCCCCTGCCTGGACGGCGAGGCATTCACACGCTCGGCGGCGGGCCGAACATCGCACCGACGGCCGCCGCCTCGGACCGCACCAGGGCCTCGGCCGCGTCCAGAACCTCCGGGCTGTGCGCGGCCACCAGCACACCCAGCCAGGGCGCCGGGTCGAACGCCCCCGTCGGGATCGCGGGCACGAACACCGCCCCCAGTTCCGCACACCTCCGTGCCAGGTCCGTGCACAGCTCGTCCAGCTGAGCCTCGGGCAGCCGTGCCCCCAACTCCACCCGGTCGGCGATCCGTACGAGGTGCCCCGCGCCCCGCAGGGCGTCGAGCCGGGCCGCCACCATGAAGGCGATCGACGGCCCGGTCAGCCGCAGGTTCGTCTCCGTCGGCGCGAGCCGCCCCGCGTCGTCCGCGACGAAGTCCACGTCGAACCAGCCCTGGTAGCCGGATGCCGCCAGCTCACGGCCCACCGCCGCGCCGAAGGCCAGCAAGGGCTCCTCCGCCCACGGGGGCACCGCTCCGGGGCCGACGGTCGCCCCGCAGTAGGCGCCTTCCGTCACGTCCATCAGCGCCGCCCCGACCGTGTGCGGATGGCCGGCGCCGTCTACGAAGCCGTCATACGTCAGGTCCCGGGCGGCGCCGGGATCCGACGGCCCGGGGACGAACTCCTCCACCAGCAGCGGGCCGCGCGGCAGCCGCCGCAGCACGGCGCGGGCGCCGCCCGCGGCCCGTACCCGGCCGGCGGTGACCACTGTGGTCCCCGACCCTCCGACACCGTGCTCCGATTTCAGAACAGTGCTCTCGCCCGCCTTGGTCCGGGCCGCCAGCAGCCGGGCCGCCGCCCACCGGGAGGCCGCCCGCCACTGCGCGGGGAGCACGATCCCGGGATGCGCGCCGTCCGCCAGGATCCGCCCGAAGAGCCCGTGCGCCGCGGACTTCGACTCGTAGCGCAGCTCCCCGGCCCGCCACGGCCGCCCCGCCAGCCGCCCGAACGGCCTGGTGCGCCCCCACGGTACGAGGGGCAGCCCGGCCCCGGTCAGCAGCGCGGCCAGCGCCGGCCGGTCCCGTACGGCCTCGGCGAGGCCGGAGCCCTGCTCCACCAGTCCGTCGTACACCTCGACCCCGTTCCAGCCCAACTGGCGGCAGACCAGCTCGGTCCAGCCCTTCGGCACCGCACGGGGCAGCACCAGAGCGGCCGGGTACGGGCTGTAGAAGGCTGCCAGGCAGGCGTAGTGGTGCGCGGCCGCCTGCCCGCGGGCCAGGGAGGCGTCGGCGAACTGCGTGTTGAACTCCGCGACGTTGCCCACGTGCACGGCCCGGCCCCCGCCGGTCCACGCCTGCGCCCAGTCGGCGAGCGGGACGGGAGCCGCCTCGAACCGCACCAGGGCCGGCACGGTCGCCGACGCCGACGCCGACGCCGACGCCGACGTCCAGGCCGAAGCCGACGGGCTGCCGTCGGCTTCGGCTTCGCCGTCGCTGGTGCCGTCACCGCCCGGCGCGGGCACCCCGGCCACCGCGGGCACCCCGGCCACCCCGGCCACCCCGGTCACCCCGGTCACCCTGGCCACCGCGGTCACCGCCCCCATCACCCGGTAGAACCCGGCAGCGTGCGGATCGGAGTCGATCACCAACCGGCGCACCCCCAGCTCCACGGCCCGGCGCAGCACGTCCCGGTACAGCATCCGCCCCACGCCCCGGCCGATGGCCGAGGGCTCCACGAACAGCAGCCCCAGGGAGGCCAGCGGGGGAGTCCCCTCCAGGGAGGCGAGCCCGAGCACTTCCCCCCGCCCGTTCTCGGCCACCACGATCCGCCGGGCCGTCACGTCATCCGCCCGGATCCGCAGTTCCTCCGCCCACGCGGACAGGAACCCGGCGTCGTACCCCCAGTGGGCCTTGGACCGCATCACCAGCCTGGTCAGGGCCTCCGCCTCGGCCGCCCGCGCGGCCCTGACCTTTACCATTTGCCGACCTCCCCATGGTCCGCCGCGAGGCCGTGCGATAGATTCGGCCTCCCCACGGCAGATACTTTCCCACCTACGCGGAGACAGGCTTCTCAATGAGCGACATCATCAACGGACTTGGCCGCACCAGCGCCTACGGCGCCCTCGGCCTGGTGCTGCTGATCCTCGGCATCGTCCTCGTGGACGTGCTGACGCCCGGGAAGCTTCCGAAGCAGATCTGGGAGGAGCGCAACCGCAATGCGGCGCTCTTCCTCAGCTCGGCGCTCCTGGGCATCGGCGGCATCGTCTTCACCTCGATCTGGACGACGTACGCGGACTTCGGCAAGGGGCTGCTGTCGACCGCCGCCTTCGGCGTGCTCGGCCTGATCCTGATGGCCGTGGCCTTCCTCGTCCTCGACCTCGTCACCCCGGGCAAGCTCGGCGCCATCGTCGTCGACCCGCAGCCCCACCCGGCGGTCTGGGTCTCGGCCGCCTGCAACCTGGCCGTGGCCGCGATAGTCGCCGCCTCGATCGCCTGACGCGGAGCACCAGTACGGCACGAGAGCGCCGCTCCCCCGGGGGAGCGGCGCTCTCGTCGTACCGCCCGGCCTACCGAGGGGTCACGCGAGACCCAGCGCGAACACCGCGAACCCGGCCGCCAGCAGGCCCGCCGCCGTCCGGCGGAGCGCGGTCGCCCTGCGCCCTTCCCCCCGCTCCGGCGGACGCTCGAACCGCCGCGCGTACCGGGCGATGACCACCAGCAGCGCCGCGAACACCGGCATCCACGCCAGCCGCGCCGCGATCCACCCCAGACTGTCCGGCGCCGTCGTCAGCCCGGCCAGCTCACCCGCGAACGAGCCGGGCACGGCCGCGGCCAGCATGGCCGTCTGGTGCCAGCACAGAATCGTCATCGCGCACAGGTTGATCACGACCACCGGAGCCCACAGCGCCGGCCGGGCCAGCAGCTTCGCCAGCCGGTCGCGCAGCAGGATCGCCGCGCCCGACTGTGCCGAGGCCAGGGCCGGCACCAGGAGCGACGGCGGGTGCGAGTTGGTCCGCGCCTCACCGGGTACGCCCACCATCGACGCCGGGTAGTGGAAGACAGCCAGGAGCGCAGCGAACAGCAGCGTCCCGCCGGCCAGCAGCAGCCAGGCCCCGCGCCGCCCGATTCGCCGCTCGCCCCAGGAGACGCCCAGCTGGTACGCGAACAGCCAGCCCGGCAGGATGTTCACCAGGGACAGCCAGGACGGCACGGAGTCGGCGAACGGCCCATAGCGCAGGAAGTCCACCACGGCGACCGAACCGAGCAGCGGGAGTGCCGCCCAGCCGCCGAGGCGCTGCGCCGCCCGCACGCAGTACGGGGTCAGCGCCGTGACCACCACGTACACCCCGACGAACCACAGCGGCTGGATCACCAGCGTCGCCCCGGTCCGCAGCGAAGCCTCGGGCACCCCGGCCGCGTACAGCACCGGCGCGGTCACCGCCCACACCGCGGTGACGCCGAGCACCGGCCGCCCCAGCCGGACGATCCGGCCCTTGAGCCACGAGCCCGCCGACCCCGTACGGCGCCGGAACGAGAGCGCCGAGGCGTAGCCGCCGACCAGGAAGAAGATGCCCAGCATCTGCAGCACCCAGCCGGCCGGCGCCAGGGCGCCGAGGGCCGACAGCGGGCTGGCGTTGTGCAGGCCGCCGTCGGAGTCCAGGGTGAAGCCGCCGAGCAGCCAGTGGCCGGTCGGCACGGCCAGCAGTGCCAGGGCGCGCAGCCCGTCGATCGCCCGGTCACGGTGGGCGGGAGTCCGCCGGTCGATCCGCTCGACCGTAGCCCGCAGGCGGGTCACCGTGTTCCCCGCGTTCCCGGTGGTGCGCGTCGTGCTGGTCGAGGTGCTCATCGCGCGCCTCCCGTCGCGATCGCGGTGAAGGCCGCCAGGGACTGTGTGCCGGGCGTGAAGTAGCCGGTGTGCCCCTGGACGTCGGCGGCCGGAACCCAGCGGGCACCGAAGGCCGCGGAGGTGGGATCGGCGCCGTGGCCCAGCCCGGCGAACGCGACGTTCGGGACGTCGGCGATCCAGTCGGAGGGGCCCCGGGCCGCCCAGACCCGGGCGCCGGTGCGCAGGGCGGCCGCCGTGCCGGCGCGCATCCCGGGGGAGCCGAAGGCCACGATGTCGGTGGCGTCCGTGTGCCGGGCCGCCAGCCCGCAGACCACCGAGCCGTAGCTGTGGCAGAACAGCACCGGGTCGGGCGCGCCGACCGCGTCGAGTCCCGCGGTGAACCGGGCCAGGCGGGCCGCCCCGGCCCCGGCCAGCCGGCCGGTGGCAGCGTCCAGGCCGACGCCGACCGGGGTGGTGTAACCGGTCCAGGCGACGACGGCCGTGGTCCCGCCGGTGGCCGCGCGCAGCGCCCGGGCCATCCCGGCCGGGCCGGTGTACGGCCTGCGCCGGGCGTCGTAGGCGGTGGCGTCGTTGTCCGCCCCCGGCACGATCACCGATACGTGCTCCGCGTGCTCCAAGTCACCGAACACCTCGGCGACCTGGCCCCGGCCGCGCGGGTCGAAAGCCAGGATCTGCCGGTCCGGCGTGGCCAGGGAGGCGAACCGCGCCTCACCCGTGGCCGTGGCGGCGATCCGGTTCGCCTCGTACCGCAGACGGACCGGCGACCCCTCCAGATTCCCCACCACCAGCGGGTGGGACCGTACGAGTTCCCGGCGCGCCGCATCGTCCAGCCCGGCGAAGAACCGGGCCACCTCGCGCGGCGGCGCGGTCGCCGGGTCGGGCAGCGACCGCCCGGACGCCGTATCGGCACGCCAGGCGGCGGTGCCCGGCGGCGGCCCGGTGACCGCTGTCTGACTGTCGCCCGAGGCCCATCCAGCGGTCCCCCCGACGACGGCCACCGCCAGCGTGGCGGTGACCAGCGTCCTTCCGAAGCGGCGCATGCCCCTTCTCCTCTCCTCGTGACGAGGAGGAAGGTAGGAAGGAGGTTCCGGCCGCCACGTCCCACCGTGGAGCCAAGTCGGAGGTCATACCCCGGTAGGGGGTGGAGGAGACGGTCCCGCCTTGGGTGCGATCGCGTCAGCCGTCTGCCCGACCCCGCCCGTGTGCGGGCGTCGCCGAGGCCCCAGCGACTGCGACGGCGAAGGGGGAACCGACTTCGCGACCCGCGCGAGACCCTGTCCAACGTGCCTTGAAGGGTGTGCCCGTCCCTCAGGCGGGCGCGGGCTTGAGGTCGCGGTGGGAGCGTCGGACGGCCTCCGTAGCGGTCATGCGCACGGGCTGCCGGGCCGGTTCGGGACATGAGCCGACTCGATCCGGCCACCCTCCAGCCCGAACGATCTCATGCAGAGGCAACGACCTCACCGGCCATGACCTGAGGAGGGTTGGGAAGCAGTGACGCAAGGTTCTCCCGCACGAACTCCGCCGCCCTCGACACCGATTCCTCGGCACCGGCCCGGTCCTGGAAGACGCTGGTCGAGACCATCACTCCGTCCCCGGCATCGACCCAGTAGTAGGCCACGAAGCCGGAGACCTGCTGCAGGAGTGGCACGAACCCTTCCTTCACCCGGCGTCCTGCCTCAGTGGGATCGTTCACACCTTCGTACCGCCGCACTGCTGCGTACATCGTCGAGCTCCTCACTGGGGTGGCGCCTTCATCAGGTGCTGAGTCCTCGTACCCCCAGAACGGCGGCCTGGCCCGCCGGAGGTCCGGCAATCACCTGAAGGGCGGCCTCAAGTGATCCGAAGGGCGGCTTCCGACGTCAGCCCCAACCCTTGGGCACGACGACGCCCGGACCGGGAGCGTGAGCTCCCGGTCCGGG
>NZ_JBSGZI010000143.1:0-16377 GCF_053610945.1 Streptomyces sp. NPDC054849 | reverse complement strand
TTGTCGGGGCGCCCGAGTACGTCCAGTACACGGGCGCCCCTCCGCCTTGCCGGGCACGGCACCGGACGCCGTGGGCTCGGCCGACAAGATCCGAAAGAGACGGCCTAGGGCGCCGGGCGCTCACGCACCGCAGGGGCGGCAGCGCGTCTCACCCCGACTCACCCTCCCCGGTGCGGATCCCGGCCGCGTCCCTGTCCCCGTGCCCGCCGGCGTCCCCGTCCCCGCCCGCACGCGCACCCCCACGCGCACCCGCACCGCACCCGCACCCACACCCACACCCACACCCGCATGCCCTCGCACCTGCACGCCGCTGTACGCACCTGCACGCCATCCATGCCACCTCACGTGAACGGAGAGCACGGCTGTGCCGAGCGAACACCTCCCGAGCGATGCGCACGACCCCGCCCCGCGCGTCGAGCGCAGGTCCCTGCTCCGATTAGGGGCCCTGCTGGCCGCGGGCGGAGCCGCCGCGCTGGTTCCCGCACCGGTCGCGCACGCCGCGACGAAGGGCCGCGGGACCGACGCGGTGACCACCACCTACCGGGGCCACGCCCCGTACGGCACCGACCAGTGGGCTTACGTCGCCTTCGACGTCCCCGCCGGCGTCCAGCGGATCTCCGTCTCCACCTCCCACGACGCCGCCGCGGGCATCCTGGACCTCGGCATCTTCGGCCCGTCCCGCTTCCGCGGCTGGTCCGGCGGTGAACGGTCCGCTTTCACCCTCTCCGCGGCGGACGCCACCCCCGGCTACGTGCCCGGGCCCGTCGAGCCCGGCAGCTGGTCCGTCATCCTGGGGCCGATGGTCGGCAGCGCCGGCGGCATGGCCTGGCAGGTCGACGTCACCCTGCACCACGGAGACCCGCTCCCCCGGACCCCGTACGACCTCCTGCCCGCCTCGGTCGCGGGGCGGGGGCCGGGCTGGTACCGAGGCGACCTGCACCTGCACAGCGTGCACTCCGACGGGAAGCGCACGGTGGACGAGATCGTCGCCGCCGCCCGCCTGGAGGGGCTGCACTTCATCGCCACGTCCGACCACAACACCAGCTCCACGGGCGTGACCTGGCACGGCAACGTCCCGACGGACCTGCTGGTCATCAACGCCGAGGAGGTCACCACCCGCCACGGCCACTGGCTGGCCGTCGGACTGCCGCAGGGCGAATGGGTGGACTGGCGCTACGGCCCCGCGGATCAGGGGGTGTTCGACACCCACGCCCGGCGCGTGCACAGTCTGGGCGGACTCACGATCGCCGCCCATCCCCTGACGCCGGCGCCTGGATCCTTCTGGGAGTTCGGCCTCGACCGCGTGGACGCGCTGGAGGTGTGGAACGGGCCCTGGACCCTCGACGACGCGGCCAACATCGCCGCCTGGCACGTCATGCTCTGCCTCGGCAAGCGGGTCGCTGCCGTCGGCAACAGCGACGCCCACAGCCACGGGGACGCCGTCGGCCGGCCCCACAACGTGGTGCACGCCACCAGCCTGTCGACGCCCGCCGTGCTGGACGCACTGCGCCTGGGCCGCTCGTACGCCGTCGAATCCGCAGCCGTGACCGTGGACTTCACCGCGCGCGCCGGAGGGGCGGTCGCGGAACCCGGCGAGGAACTGCCGCTGTCGTTCTTCGACGCCGTCGATGTGACCCTCAACGTGACGGGCGCTCCGGACAGCATCGCCACGCTGTACACCGAGTGGGGCATCATGGCCGCCACCTGCATCGACGGAAGCGGCAGAGGGCAGCTGCGCTGGCGCGGCTGGGGCAAGGCCTCGCTGTTCGCCCGGGCCGAGGTGCGCCGGCCCAAGCCCGCCTCCACCACGCTGGACCAACTGGTCGCCCTCACCAACCCGGTGTGGTTCTACTCCGCCCAGCTGCCCCCGTACGACATCGAGCGGCGCGCACTCTTCCACGCCGAGCGCCGCCCCGACGGGTCGTGGAGCAGCATGCGCCCGCTGCCGGGCGCCACCGCCGGCGCCGCTTCGTTCACGGGAATCCAGAGCGCCGCGGCCGGCATGGCGGACGGCTCCGTCGTGGTGCTGGGCATCGCGCCCGACAACGGTCTGTGGCTGACCGCCGTACGGGGGTCGGTCACGCTGCGGCCCTGGCAGCGCGTCGCGGGACCGGACGGCTCGAACGATTTCACGGTCCGGGAGGCGGACATCGCTGCCTTCCCCGACGGGACCTGCCAGATCGTGGTGACGGCCATGGACGGCACCACCTTCCACCAGCAGCGACGCGCCGACGGCGGACTGCCCGGATTCCGGGCCCTGCCCGGCGTCACCGCGAAGAGCCGCTGGGGTGCGACGAAGGTGTCGATCACCGCCATGCCCGACGGGTCCGCCCAGCTGCTCAGTTACGGCACCGACGGTGCCATGTACCACTGTGCTCGCGGGCGGGACGGTGTGTCGACGGCCTGGGGGCGTCTGGCCGGCTACAACGGCGCCCCGACGTTCTCCGGCCCCGCCCTGGCGATCACCGGGATGCCCGACGGCTCCTCCCAGGTCCTCGCGATCGGGCTGGACGGGATGGTGTACCACCAGCTGCGGCGGCCCGACGGCTCCTGGACGGGCTTCCGGCCTCCGCGGGGCGTCACCACCGCCACCATGGCGGCCAGCGCCATCGGCATCACGGGGACGCCCGACGGCTCGGCCCAGGTCGTGGCGGTCGGGCTCGACGGACGGATCTGGCACAACGTCAGGATGCCGGACGGATCCTGGACCCCGTTCGCCCAGATACCCGGCCCGAACGGGAGGGACCCTTTCCCGGCGGGGCAGGTCCGCATCACCGCCCTGCGTGACGGCACCACGCACGTGACGGCGATCAGCGCCGGCTAGGGGGTCGTGATGCCCCGCACGCCGAGGACTCGCGGGGCTGCCTGCCCGCAGTCGCTCATGGCCGACCGGGGCCGCCCGTGGACGGTTGGGCGCGAGGCAGCCAGGCTCCGTTGAGCAGCGCGCAGAAGGCAGGTGAAGCCGTTGTCCCGGGGGGTTGTGTGCTGCAAGATCCGCCTCACGTCCGACCTCCCCCCGGAATGGTTGCCGTCATCGATCCGTGTCCGCGCAGCGGGAGGGGGCGCCCTCGGAGCAGGCCCGAGCGCGTGGTGGAGCCTCTGTGGCGGCGTCAGGGCATCTCGTCCGGGTCGCAGCTGGCCCGGCGCAGCCCGATCGTGCGCAGGGCCCGTGTCAAGGCTTCGAAGTCTCCCTCGCGCACGACGTGGACGGCTCCCTCGGACGCGAGGCCCGACACCGCACGGGATACGCGGGCGGCGGCCGTCCGCAGTACCACTCCGCTCGGAGGGTCCAGGGCGCGCACACCGCGGAACACACGGAGGACATCCGGGTCCGCGTCGATGCGGTCGAGCCCGGCGGGCAGGGACAGGACAGTGATGTCGGGCAGCAGGACGCGGGCGTGCGCGAGCGCGACGGCGGGATCGTGGGCGTGCGAGACCACCCGGAAGTGCGGGTTGCGCTGGATGCCCGAGCGCAACAGTTCCAGCTGCTCGCCGTCGGGCACGCCGACCACCAAAACCGTCATCACCTGATCCATCATGCGTTCCGGCACGCCGCGAGGCGACCCGTGGCGCGGTGCGCACACCGCGCCCGGGACCGATACTCGGCGCTGACCGGCTACCGGGCCCCTTCCGTCCCGTACCACTGCCCCTCCGGGCGCAGCCGAGCCCCGGCGCGATCTACGAGGCTGCGCACCGCGTCGGCACAGCGGCCCGGGGGGCGATCCGCATGCGGCTCCCGTCCCACACCACGGTTTCCGCGGGCAGGATCAGCAGACCGGCGTCGCCGTCGGCCCACGCTGCCCCGACGCGCCGTACCTGGACGGCGGCGCCGCCGGCGCCGGCCATGTAGACCGTCGGGTCGACCTCCCAGCCGCGCTCGGCGAGCCACTCTTCAAGCTGCGCCATGGCCGCAGGTGTCGCCCCGCGCGGCCACGCGTGCGCGTTCTCGTTCTCGTTCTCGATATCGTTCTTGCCGTCCATGCCTGTCCCCCCGTCGTGGTCGGTCATCCGACCCCCGAGCGATGCTCTCAGGTGGCACCGACAGCGGGGCCGCGATTTTCCCCTCGTTCCATCAACGCACGCAACGAGACGATGGCGATCTCCTGGGATTGAACGATCTCCCTACCGAACACCCTTGGAAAGCCAGCCACATCCTGCTGGAATCGAATGTTCCGCGCCTCCATCCGCTCGAGGGTGGCTTTTTCAGCCGCCGCTGAAGGTCACCCTGGCGGGGCATGAGTGCTCCGCTCCTCAGGCCGGACGCCGGGGTTCGCAGTCCCGGGGAACGGCGGCGAACACCGCGCCGCCGACGGCGCGTTCCAGGCGGTATCGTCTGAGCGCCCGATCGAAGCGTGCCCGGCTGCCCGGCAGGGCTCCGCGGAGGTCGGCGATCAGCGCGCCGTCCGGTACCCGCGCGGCGAGCCCGGCGACCACCGGGTCCGTACCGGGACGGCCCCGGAGTTCAGTCGCGGGGTGCAGTGGAAGGTCGGGGCCGTTCAGCTGCAGAAGGTCCCAGAAATCGTCGGCGTAGGGTTGGACACCGTCCTCGAAGCCCGTCTCGTCGACCAGGCCCTCCGCCGTCCCGATCAGACGGTCGAGCCAGTGCGGCAGCGAGTCGGCTTCGACGTGGAGTCCGCCCTCGCGGTACTGCATCAGCACCTGGCCCCACCGGCCGTCGGCCTCGATGTCGACCCAGGTGACGCCGCCACCACCGTCGTCGGTGACCAGCCAGTGGGGCTGCGGCAGCCCGTAGTCGCGACCCTGGCGGGGGTGGCCGGTCAGCACGAACTGCACCGGGGGTACCACGAAGCCGCCCAGTCGCCCCAGTAGTTCACGCACCTCGGCCGGTACCGGGACGGGCCAGCGGTCGAAGTCGGCAACGGTCGCGCCGGGTTGTACCGCGGGGTCGAACGGGACTCGGGCGGCCAGCGCCAGCAGTCGCTTCACGAGGGCGTCACCGGAGATCATCGGACCACGCTACCGGAGCGCCCTCTGACCGTGGACAACCGGACCTTCACGTTCTCTCAGCCGGCGTGAAGGATCCGAAAGCGATCGGGATCCGCCGGATCGCGATCAACGACTTGGACTGGTGGCCAGGCCCATTGCCACACGCTGATGCCCGGCGTGCGGGAGAACCGGATCTGTCCGCGGGTGCCGTCGACTGCAACACGCGCCCAGGATCCGGCGATGCGCGCCCGGTCCGCGCCGCCGTGCGAACGCAGCACCTCTGCGAGGACGGCGACGGTGTCATAGCCCTCGAAGGCGACGAAGGACGGCTCCTCGGCCAGCCGGTCGCCAAGGGCCTTCCCGACTCGTGCACCGAGAGGGGTGAGGCGCTCGGGCAGGTAGCGCAAGAACGGGATCGCGGCACTGTCGTCGCCCAGCAACGTCGCCCATTCGGCGAACTCCGGTTGCCCGGCCGGAGCACCGATGAGGATCTCGGCGAGCCGCTGGTCGCCGCGCACGGACTTGACAAGCGACACCGCCGGCTCCGGGTGGCCGATCAGAAGGAGGAGGGCTGTCGCGCGATGGTCGACGAGTGCGTCGCACACGGCCGTGGGGCCGAGCGCGCGCGCATCGAGTTCGACGACGGTGCCGCCGCGGGGAGCGAGGTGATCTCGCAGAATGCGGGTCCCTGATGCCCAGTAGACAGTCGGCTCGGCTGCTACGGCGATGCGGCTGTGGCCCGCGCCGAGGAGGAAGTCTGCGTAGATCCGCCAGCCGTGGGACTGCGCCGGGGCCAGGCGGGCGACCCATTGAGTCGGCTGTTCGGTGAGCGCGTCGAGAACCGCTGACGAGCAGAGGAACGGCAGGCCGAGGGCGTCGGCCCTGGCGGCGGCGGCACGTGCGACGACGCTGTGGTACTCCCCCACCAGGGCGGCCACGCCCAGACGAGCCAATTCGTCTACAGCCGCCGCGGCCCTCTGTGGATCAGCGGCGGTGTCCCGGACCACCAGCTCGAGTGGTCGTCCGACGATCCCGCCGGCTTCATTGACATCGCGCACGGCCAGCTCGAGTCCAGCGAGCAAGTGGTGGCCCGCCTCGACCCAGCCGGGCCGAGTCAGCGGTGCGAGAGCACCGATCCGGACGGGCGATCCGTCGATCCGC
Source organism: Streptomyces sp. NPDC054849 (assembly GCF_053610945.1). NCBI lineage: Bacteria > Bacillati > Actinomycetota > Actinomycetes > Kitasatosporales > Streptomycetaceae > Streptomyces > Streptomyces sp. NPDC054849. Next base: position 10,269 of record NZ_JBSGZI010000143.1, on the reverse strand, counting down.
ACTGCTGCAGCGGGCGAGGGTGGCGTATGCATGCGTGGGCTTCTCCCGTGTGGCGATTCGGTTGCAGGGGCCCAGATCACAGAGTGGCACGTCCCGGTGGGCAGCCGGGAAGCCCTCTCTCATCTCGCTGTGACGGGCGAACCTGGGTGGCCATGCCGGACATTGCATCCGCCACCGTCGCCAGTGGGCAACCGATTATGCGAAGCGGACGGCCGTTTCTCGACAGGTCGACACAAGGGTCGCCTGCGCGACGTGTGGGGGAGCCTGCGCCAGGCCGGCGCTGTGGTGGTGTCCGGTTCCAGCAGGTGACAAGTGCTCCGGCGGGCAGCGCGGGGGCAGCTTTCCCGAGGCATGGCGTGGTTCGCCGTCGCCCCTCGGCAGAGCGCGCAGAAACAAAACGTTTCACACGCCTATCGCAAGGGCGTCCAGCACTGCTAGAAGTGTGACGCTTCAACAACTCCTGTTCCGCACAACATTCCAAGGAGTTTTTTGTCATGTCCGCGACACATCTGAAACGGGTTCTGCCCGTCCTGCTGGTCCTGGTGGCCGCGAGCCTGGGACTGGCCCAGCCCGCCTCCGCCGCCACGGCAGCAGGGGAGCGCTTCGTGGCTCTCGGTGACTCCTACTCCTCGGGGGTCGGCGCCGGAAGCTACCTCTCCGACAGCGGCAGCTGCCAGCGCAGCAGCAAGGCCTACCCGTCCCTGTGGGCGGCGGCCAACGCCCCGGCCTCGTTCTCCTTCACCGCCTGTTCGGGAGCGACGACCAGCACCGTCAAGAGCAGCCAGCTGACCCCGCTCAACAGTTCCACCACGCTCGTCAGCCTCACCGCCGGCGGCAACGACGTCGGGTTCGCCAACGTCATGCAGACCTGCGTCCTGCAGAGCGAGGCGACCTGCGTGAGCGCGGTGAACAACGCCATCGCACAGATCACCAACACCCTGCCCGGAAGCCTTTCGTCCCTCTACGGCGCCATCCGCAGCAAGGCGCCGCAGGCTCATGTCGTCGTGCTCGGCTACCCGCGCTTCTACCAGCTGAACGGCAGTTGCATCGCCGGCCTGAGCGAAACCGAGCGCGCGGCGATCAACCGGGGCAGCGACGCCCTCAACGGCATGCTCGCAAAGCAGGCCGCCAACGCGGGATTCACCTACTCCAGCGTCGTGGACGAGTTCACCGGCCACGAGATCTGCTCGGGCAACGCCTGGCTGCACAGCGTCTCGGTGCCCGTCTCCAACAGCTATCACCCCACGGCCGCCGGCCACACCGGCGGATACCTGCCGGCCTTCCGCTCCGCCGTCTGATCTCCCCCGGACAGCCTTTTGGGGCCTTCCGCGCCGCAGAGTCGACGCGGGTAGACCCCGGGGTCCACCGTCCGGCACCACCGCACACCACCGCACACCATCGCATCCGTCCCCCACAATCCGCACCAGGAGGAAAGCTCATGAAGTCCCCCGAGGCGCCCACCGGTCCCCAGGCCGGCGACACGGCCCCAACCCACGCACGAGGAAACACCCTCCGGGCCGTCCTGACCGCCCTCGCCCTCGTCCTCGGTGCGCTCTTCGCCCCCGGCGTGGGGGTCATCGGCGGCGCCGGCGAGGCCCACGCGGCCACCAAGATCAGCCACGCCACTGCGACCTCGATGTTCCGCGGCTCCGGGATCACCTGGTCGTCGTCCGGCGGCTGCTCGGACCGCAACAACCCCACCTGTACGTCGTTCGAGCAGCTCAACCTCGCCACGGCGAAGGGCGCCCAGACCCTCAAGAGCGCCAGCGGCTGCGCCCTGAACATCACCGGCGGCACCGAGACCGGCCACGCCGGCGGCACCTACTCCCACTGGAACGGCTACAAGCTCGACTTCAGCAAGTACACCTGCGTCGGGAACTACATCAAGAACACGTTCACTTACATCGGCGTGCGCGGTGACGGCGCCCCGCAGTGGAAGTCCGGCGCCGGCAACATCTACGCCGACGAGGGCAACCACTGGGACGTGACGTTCTACAACTGCGGCGGCTGCTGAGCCGGAGCCCGCTGCGTAGGGGGCGACGGTCTGCCGGAGCTCCGGTTCGGGCAGACCGTACGCCAGACGCCCCCACCTCAGTGACGCACCGGGGCCCCTACGGACAGGGAGTGCGGGGCACGGGTCGGCCTCGCGGGCAGGTGGAGCGGGCGGGCGCCCGGTGTGATCGAACCGAGGATGCGAGGGCCCGCGGCGCCGGTGCACCCGGGGGCGTTGCCCGGGAGGCCGTGCAGGGTGAGGTATCCCAGCACGGCGAACGCGTAGCCCTCCTTCGCCGCGGCGGGCAGCCCGAGTTCGTCCGACGTGCGAAGCTCCGCGCCGCCCAGCTCGGCGCGCAGCATCCCCGTCAGCGTCGGGTTGCGTACACCGCCTCCCGACGCGAAGACCTCGGTGGCGCCCAGCGGCCGCAGCGCGTCGGCGACGGTCCGGGCGGTGAGGCGCGTGAGCGTGGCGACCACGTCCTGCGGCGGGAGCTGCCCGAACCCCGTCAGGCGGGAGCGCAGATATCCCTCGTGGAACAGCTCCTTGCCGGTGGTCCGCGGGGCGGGCAACCGGTAGTACGGCTCCGCGAGCAGTCGTTCCAGCAGGGGCTCGTGCACCCGTCCGGCGGCCCCGAGCGTGCCGTCCGCGTCGTACGCGAGCCGCCCGCCCGTCAGCTCGCGCACCGCAGCGTCGATCAGCGCGTTGCCCGGACCGGTGTCGAACGCCACGGGGTCGCCGTAGAGCGGCACCACGGTGACGTTGGAGATCCCGCCGATGTTCAGGGCGGCCGGCACACCGGGCCGGCCGCGCAGCAGCATCAGGTCGATCAGGCTCACCAGCGGCGCGCCCTGCCCGCCGACGGCGACGTCCCTCGGCCGGAAGCCGGAGACGACGGGGCAGCCGGTGGCCTCGGCGATCCACGCCGGTTCACCGAGCTGCAGGGTGCCGTGGACCCGCCCGTCCGCCACCCAGTGGTAGACGGTCTGCCCGTGCGACGCCACCAACTCGGCTCTGCCTTCGCACAGTTCACGGTCGGCCCGGACGGCGAGCCGCCCGAAGACCTGCCCGATGCGGGTATCGAGACGGCACACGTCGGCGAGCGTGGTGGCCGAGGGAGGCAGGGCCGCGGCGAGAGCGGTCCGCAGGTCGGCCGGGTACGGCTCGCTCACCATGCCCAGCGGGGTGAGGTGCAGCGTGCCGTCCGCGGCCCGGTGGTCGAGATCGCAGGCCGCTGCGTCGACGGCGTCGTACGAGGTGCCTGACATCAGGCCGACCACCCTCATCTCAGGGGCTCCCGGTGGTCGTTCCCGCGCAGGGTCAGCAGTGCCAGTGAGCTGAGGGCGCATGTGCCGGCGGCGTAGTAGGCGGGGATGGTGGTGTCTCCTGTCCGGGCGGTCAATGCGGTGATGACGAGTCCCGCGCAGCCTGAGAACACCGCGTTGGCCAGGGCGTAGGCAAGCCCGAGGGCGGTGCAGCGGACGCGCCGCGGGAACATCTCGGCCAGCATGGCCGGCCCCGGTCCGGCCAGCAGGCCGACCAGGGCGCCCGCTGCCAGCACGGCCGCTGCCCGGGTCTGCGGGGACGCCTCGGGCGACTGGAGGGTGTGCAGGAGGGGGAAGGCGAGGACGACGACCCCGAGGGCACCGCCGAGCATGACCGGGCGGCGCCCGAACCGGTCGCTGAGGAGGCCTGCGGGCAGGATCGAGGCGGCGAAACCCAGGTTGGCGAGAGTGGTGGCGAGCAGTGCGTTCCGAAAGGAGGTACCCAGCGTGGACTGGAGGTAGGAGGGCAGCACGACGAGGAATGTGTACCCGGCGGCCGACCAGCCCATGATCCGCCCGATACCGAGTACGACGGCACGAACCAGCTCCCTTCTGCCGGGAGGCCCGCCGACGGCACCGTGGGCCCCGGGCTCGGCCTCGGCTGCCGGGGGCGCCGCGGGTGGCTCCTCCAGCGCCGTACGCAGCCACAGCGCGACCAGTCCGAGCGGCAGGGCCAGCAGGAACGGGATCCGCCATCCCCACGCGTACAGCGCGGCGGCGGGCAGCGCCGTCGCCAGGGCGGCGGCCGTGGCGACGCCGGCCAGCAGGCCGAGGGCGACGGTGAAGGACTGCCATGCTCCATAGAGGCCCCGGCGGCCCGGCGGCGCGTACTCCGTGATCATGGAAACCGCACCGCCGAACTCCCCGCCCGCGGAGAGTCCCTGCAGCACGCGCAGGAGGGTGAGGAGCCAGGGGGCCGCCGGGCCGATGGCGGCATGGGTGGGGAGGAGCCCGATCAGGGTGGTGGCGAGCGTCATGAGGCCGATGGTGAGGACGAGCGTGGGACGGCGGCCGAGACGGTCACCGAGACGTCCGAAGAGCACGGCGCCGACCGGCCGGAAGAAGAAGGCGAGCGCGAACGAGGCGTAGGTGGCGAGCAGCGCCCCGGTGCCGCTCGCGGCCCCCGCTCCTGCACCCGCGAGTGGGGTGAAGAAGTTGGCCGCGATGACGGTGGCGAAGCAGCCGTAGACACCGAACTCGTACCACTCGACGAGATTGCCGGCCGACCCGGCGAGCAGGGCCCTGCGAGCAGCGGCGCGGGGCGGCGGCGCCGGGAGCAGGTCGGTCGGGGTCACCCGTGCTGCGTGCCCGCTCCGCGGCGTCCCGACGCCTCACGGGGCCACGGTTCAGCACATCGGCGGCAGGGCGGACACGGCACGTCCCCGTGGTCCGCTTTCGCACCGGACGGGGCGGTGCACGGCCCGGGCGCACGCCGCACGCGGCTGAGCCGCCTGCCGCCAGGACTCTCAGAGCTCCTCGTGTGGTGGTCCCGGGCGCGCTCAGGCGGCACGGGGCATCCGCCCCGTCAAACGGCTCAACTGGCACAAGCCCACTCCCGTCGGCTCACACCGCACCGCGGCAGTCCGCGATCCTTCCGACTCGGGTGGTGAGTGTGAAGTCCTTCCCCGTGACCCGCATCCGGATGTGCCACCCATGAACTGGTCCTGAGAGCCAGTTCCGCTCCGCCGCCCTTTCCTCATCTCTTGCAGAGCTCCTGCAAGAGATCACTGACATCGCCCCGCGCGCCCAGACAGAACGCGCAGCAGGTATTCCTGGCGTCAATGACGCGTGCTGGATCACCAGGGGCAGCATCCCTGTCTCCGGCGGCATGCGCTGACGCTACGCGGTCTTCGCCGCTGACCCGAAAACGGCCGGAGCCGCTCAAGGTCAGCGAGGAGTGAGGAGGCAGAATTCGTTGCCTTCCGGGTCGGCCAGAACCATCCAGGAGATTGCGGACTGGTCGATACCAGGGTCGGTGGCGCCCAGGGCGCGCAGGCGGGCTTCTTCTGCTGCCAGGTCGTCACCAGGGTAGGGGCAGACGTCGAGGTGGACGCGGTTCCACCCGCTCTTGGTGTCGGGGGTGCGGAGGAACTCCAGGTAGGGGCCGACGCCTTTGGCGGATCGCATGGTTGCGTGGTCGTCGGTGACCTCGTGCAGCGTCCAGTCCATCGCCTGGCCCCAGAACCGGGTCATCCCTCGTGGGTCGGTGCAGTCGACCACCACCGCGGCGATCGGCCCGGTGTCCTGGTAGACAGGGCGGGGCTCCAGGACGCAGAACTCATTGCCCTCCGGGTCGGCCATGACCGTCCAGGGGACGTCGCCCTGACCCACGTCGGCGAGCGTCGCGCCGAGATCCTTCAAGCGCGCGACCAAATCCGCCTGATGGGCGGTCGAGGTGGTGGCCAGATCAAGGTGCACCCGGTTCTTCACCGTTTTGACCTCGGGGCGGGCGACGATGTCGATGCAGACGGCCACGGGGTCGGGGTAGCCGAAACCCACGGGTTCGAGGTTGGTGACGCCGGGTCCCTCGCTGTCGACACCCCAACCGAGTGCCTCCGCCCAGAACCGGCCGAGCACGGAGTCGTCCTGGGCCTTCATGTTGATCTGCACGAGTCGTGTTGCCATGCCGCAGATCCTAGAAGCTGCCGCCGTCTCAGGCCGCCGCGATCAGAGAGTGCTCGTCCCGGTACCGACCATGATCGCCCTCGTCGAGACCGTGGCAGTCCTTGTGGACGAAGGCGAGACCCGACCACGCCGCCTCCTGCATCCGGCCGTCTAAGAAGCCCTAACAGAAGCCGGTTGTATTGTGAGGTCGGCTTGAATGCTCGTTGGTCTCATCGTGCGGAAGAAGGAGTCTCGTCCGTGGATTGTCTCGGGTGAACTGTGGTCGCTGATCGAGCGGTTGCTGCCGACACCGGGGCCGAAGCTGAAGCCGGGGCCGGCCCAGGGTGCCTGACTGCCAGGTTTGTACGGGATCTTGTTCGTGCTGCATACCGGCATCCAGTGGGGTACCTGCCCCGGGAGCTGGGTTTCGGTTCGGGTATGACCTGCCGGCGTCGGCTCGAGGCCTGGGACGAGGCCGGGGTCTGGGACCGGCTCCACATGATCCTGCTCGAGAGGCTGCGGGCGGCCAAGCTCGACTGCTATCGGGCGGTGATCGACTCCAGCCATGTCCGGGCCGCTCGACGAGGCCCCAAAGCGGGCCCAGCCCGGTCGACCGAGCACGTACGGGCAGCAAGCACCACCTCATCGTCGACGGCCAGGGCATCCCATTCGCCGTCTCGCTGACCGGCGGAAACCGCAACGACGTCACCAAGCTGAACCGCTGGTGAAGAAGATCCCCTCGGTCGCCGGCCTGGTCGGACGGCCACGGAAACGGCCCGACACGGTGCTGGGTGGCTTCGTGCACGTTCAGCAGCAGCGTTTGTCCATGAGACCACCGTGGCATCTGAGTACTCATCGCTGGTGCATGCCTTGACCGCGGCCCTGGTCGACATGGCTTGGTTCATCGACGGCACGGACGACGAACAGATGGATCTCGATGACGCGGTGAAGGCCCTGGATGGTATGGCTGCGGTGCACAAGCACTTGTCGAGCGATCAACGGCAGGATCTGCTTGACGTCCTTGGAGGGATGGCTGAGGCAGAGGCCGATCCCGCACGGCGGGAGTTCCTTGAGGCCTTCCCCCAGGACTTCGGACTGGTCGCTCAGTAAACGTGACGCCCGGCCGACGGCTCCGGGGATGCTGTCGGCCAAACCGGGCTCGGCTGCATCGCCCTGTCGCTATGTGGCGGAGCGAAGTGCTCTCAGGGGGCTTTCGCGGGCTCGGGGGATGTCGGTGAGGGGTGGCCGATGTCAGAGCACATCCGGCCGCCCTTCTCCGTGCTCTCACAGCTCCGGCAGCACGTCTCCGCCACCCGGATAACGGCCGTGCTCCAGCCGGAAGATGTACGCCCGCAGATCGTCCGCCAACTCACCGGCCAGGTATGCCTCGTAGTCGCGCAAGCCCACGGCCGCCTCGCGCTCGTTCTCCTCCTCGCTCGCCTCCCACTCCACGAGCATCGTCGCGATGTACTCCTCGACCCTTCGTCTTTCGCGCCACCACTGACGCACGGCAGCGGGCGTCCACTGCAGGTCGCCGTCACAGGCCCACGCGGCCGGCAGGTCCTCGGCCGCGGCCAGCGCGAGAGCACGTACCTCATCGGGGGTCTTCGGCTGCCGGTACACGAACTCGCCGTATCCCTCGAGCCGGTCGCCGTAGAGCACATGCCGGGGTGCGTACTCGCGCCCGGTCCAGCCGCTGTCCGCGCCGGCCGTGTAGAACGGACCGGGCACGTTCAGCCCCGAACGGTAATGCCACTGCCCGTGGAAACTCCGCTCCGGCTCACCGTCCGGCAGCTCCGCCACCGGGTCCCACCCTTGCACCCCGGTCATTCGGTCGTTGGAGGGGTGGTGCTCTGCCGAATCCATCTCCCGCCCCTTCCCTCTCTGCTCCGTACACGCGGGTCCGCACCCCGCCGTGCGCAGTGGCTTGGCACCACCTGCGTCCAGCCCAGGATATTCGCGCACCGCTCCAGGTGGTGCATCCCCCGGTCGTCCGCGGCGGCAGCTGGTTCCCCGGCTCCGGCCAGACCGCCTCCTTCGGGATCTGGCCGTGCGGCCCGCTGTACTCCATGGACGCAATCGCCGACGTGCGACAGAACCGCTTGATGAACTGGGAGGGCGAGGACGACCCAGACCAGCGGGAGACTCCCTGGTGGAGTACTCAGTGGATCCCATCGCCGACGGTCATGGCGATGAGCACTTCGTAGACGCGACCCCAGGCCTGTGGCAGGACCATCTCGGTCGCGCTCCACACGACGACCACGCCTACTTCCTCGGGTGGCCGAGCTCGGGATACTCCGTGAGGTAGCCGAAGCCATGGAGAACTACGAACGGACCGACTGGATCAACGCCGCCGCTCATCCCTCCGTAGACAAGGGGGGAGAGGACTGGTGAACCCGCGGACGTGCCGTTGAAGGCCGTCAGGGGGAGTCGGCTGCCTGACGACGTCCGGAGGAAAACGTTCGTGGAAGTGTCACGCTCCCGGGGTGAGTTCTACGAGTGTCTGACCGCCCGGCGCGATGAACTGTTCGAGCTGGCGGATGCGCTTCTTTGCGCGGACGGCCCGGTGAGATCCCCGGTGCACTTGACGCTGTTACCCGAACACCGCCGTGAGCATGGAGCGAGTACGGCGGCTTGAACCGCGGCCGGAGCGACGTGGATTGGCTTCGGACGGTGTTGGCAGGGCTGCCGCTGCCCCGCTTTGACGGTGGGCGCCTGGTGCTGGCGGTCGATGTGTCGCCGTGGCTGCGTTCGGACGCGCCGTGCTCGGCCGAGAGGCTCTTCTGCCACGTGTACGGCCGGGCGAAGACGGCCTCGCAGTTCATCCCGGGCTGGCCCTACTCCTTCGTCGCCGTGCTGGAGCCCGGCTGCACCTCCTGGACCGCGATCCTGGACGCGGTCCGGCTCGGCCGGAGGACGCTGCGACCGCCGTTACCGCCGCCCAGCTGCGAGGCGTCGTCGAACGGCTCGTCGACGCGGGCCAGTGGCGGGCCCGAACCCTGACATCGTAATCGTCAGCGATGCCGGCTCCGACGTCACCGGCCTGGCCTGGGTCCTGCGCGATCTCCCGGTGGAGTTGGTCGGCCGCGTCCGCTCCGACCGGGTCATGCGACTTCCGAAGCCGCCGCGGATGCCCGGCATCAACGGCTGGCTGCCCAAACACGGACCGGAGTTCCGTTTCACCAAGCCGGAGACCTGGCCCGAGCCCGCGATCACCATCGTCACGGGCACCAGTAGCTATGGCAAGGCCGAGGCCCAGGCATGGGACCGGGCGTACCCGCGGCTCACTCACCGCTCGGCCTGGCTTGACCACGAGGGAGAGCTTCCCCTGGCTCACCCCGGCCCGGGTCCGCCGGGGGTTCCGGAACACGTGTTCCCAACCCCAACCCCAGCGGCACCGGCACCGGCCCCGGACGAACACCCGGCGCCAAGGACAAGCGCCGGGCACCCCGCCACGACCTCGGCAAGACCATCAAACGCGAGCTCACGATCGCCGCACATCAAGCCGCAGGAAGATGAAGAACAAGCCAAGAGGTTGTCTCACGTGGCATGTTTCGCAAGCTTCTTGCAGCAGGTCAGGGCGGCCGACATGGCCAGGCCTCGGCTCTGCCAGTCGTTGCGGACCACGTACGGGATCTTGAGACCACGAGCAGCCCATGGCAGGCTCATGCCGCATGATCGATGAATTCGCGAAAGACAACCTGCACGGGAGACTGCGGCGGGACCGCAAGGCGCTGCTCTGGAAACTCGACGGCTTGTCCGAATACGACGCCCGCCGACCTTTGACAGCGACCGGGAGCAACCTCCTCGGCTTGGTCAAACACGTGGCCACTGTCGAGGCCAGGTACTTCGGCGAGGTCTTCGACCGCCCTTCCCCGGAACCGCTGCCCCGGTGGCAGGACTCCAACGGCAGCGATCTGTGGGCGACCGAGGACGAGACCCGCGATCAGATCATCGGGTTCTACCGGCGCACGTGGGAACACTCGGACGCGACGATCAACGAGCTTCCCCTCGACGCCCCCGGCCACGTGCCGTGGTGGCCGGAGCCTTATCCGAACACGAACCTGTTCGCCATCATGCTCCATGTCCTCGGCGAGTCCATCCGGCATGCCGGGCACGCCGATATCCTGCGCGAGGGCCTCGACGGCCGGACCGGGGTGCGCGCCGAACATGAGACGCAGATCGACGAGGAAGCCCGTGCAGCCTACTGCGCGAAGATCGAGCAGGCCGCCAGGTCGGCCGCACCCATCAAGGCTTAGGGGTCCTAACAAAGGCGTTGGACGTGGCGGTGGGTGATGAGGCAGGTGGCGAGGCCGAGGAAGGCCTCGTGGATGTCGTCGCGTCGTT
>NZ_JBSGZI010000142.1:0-16578 GCF_053610945.1 Streptomyces sp. NPDC054849 | reverse complement strand
GGGCCCGAGGTTCCGTGGAACCTCGGGCCCGGCCCGTAGAGCGGCTGCCGACCGCAGAAACGGCGGCGGCGCCTAGTTGTCGTCCTCGTCGATCAGAAAGCCCCGCATCGGCGACGGCGCCTGCATCGGCTGCGGCGCAGCCGGCCGCACCGGAGCCATCGGCTGGGTCATCGCCGGGGACATCTGCTGCTGGCCGCCGTAGGACGGGCCCGCGCCCATCGAGGAGGGGCCGCCCATGGGGGACGGACCACCCATCGAGGGACCACCCATCGAGGGACCGCCCATCGAGTGTCCCATCGCACCGGCCGGGGCCATCGAAGGCGACGGCGACGGCGGCAGCGACGGGGCGCCCGGGTTGCGCGGCGGGGCCAGGGAGTCGTCGGCCTGGGTCTCCAGCTGGCGCAGCTGCGACTCAAGGTAGGACTTCAGACGCGTACGGTACTCGCGCTCGAAGCCGCGCAGGTCCTCGACCTTGCGCTCCAGCGTGGCGCGGGCGGACTCCAGGGAGCCCATCGCGACGCGGTGCTTCTCCTGCGCGTCCCGCTCCAGCGCGTCGGCCTTGGCGCGGGCGTCCCGCTCCAGGCCCTCGGCGCGCGACCGGGCCTCGCCGACGATCTTGTTGGCCTCGGAGCGGGCCTCCGCGATCGCCTGGTCCGCGGTCTGCTGTGCCAGCGAGAGGACGCGGGCGGCGCTGTCGCCACCGGGGCCCTGCTGCGGAAGCTGCGGCTGCTGCTGGTGCATCTGCTGGCCCATGGGCTGCATCTGCTGCCCCATCTGCTGCATCTGCTGCCCCATGGGCTGCATCTGCTGGCCGAGCGGGTTCTGGCCACCCATCGACTGCTGCTGCTGGCCCATGGGCTGCTGGCCCATGCCCTGCGGTCCGCCCATGGGGTGCTGCTGCATGGGGCCGCCCATCGGGCCCGGACCCTGCGGTCCGTGTCCGCCGGGGCCGGGGGGCAGCTGCGGCTGGCCGCCCGGCAGCTGGGGCGGGCCCATCTGCTGCTGCTGCGGCGGGCCGGATATGGCCGCGGGCACGGGGGCGCCGGGGCCGCGCTGGTCCTGGGGTTCCGGCTTGCGCATGCCCTGCTGCTGCTGGTTCTGCGCAGCGGCACGCGTGGCGGCGGCCAGCTTGGCGCGCAGGTCCTCGTTCTCGCGCAGCAGGCGCGTCAGTTCGGACTCGACCTCGTCGAGGAAGGCATCGACCTCGTCCTCGTCATAGCCCTCTCGGAGGCGGACGGTCGTGAACTGCTTGTTCCGCACGTCCTCGGGAGTCAGCGGCATGTCTTCTTCACCTCTACGTAGTCGTCGGCAGTCGGCAAGACCGTATCGGGACTGTCCCCGCGCGCGCGGAGAAGTTCATCGCTCACACGCTTCTCGCAGCGCTGCTCACGAAGCTGATGAGGATGTAAACGATGATCATCAGAACGAAGAAGGACAGGTCGAGTGCCACGCCCCCGAGACGCAACGGCGGGATGAACCGCCGAAGAAGCTTGAGCGGTGGATCGGTAAGAGTGTAGGTGGCCTCCAGGACGACCACCATCGCCTTGCCGGGTGTCCATGAACGTGCGAACTGGAACACGTAGTCCATGACCAGTCGAAAGATCAGCACGATGAGGAAGCACATCAGCGCGATGTAGACAACCTCTAGTGCGACGCCCATCTCGCGCTTCCCTCTCCCCGTTTCCCGCTCTGTTCCCGGTCCCGTATCTGACGGATCGGTCTAGCTTTGGTTGAAGAACCCGCCCTCCGCGATGCGAGCCTTGTCCTCCGCCGTGACATCGACGTTAGCAGGCGACAGCAGGAACACCTTCTGTGTCACGCGTTCAATACTGCCGTGCAGGCCGAAGACGAGACCGGCTGCGAAGTCCACGAGACGCTTCGCATCCGTGTCGTCCATCTCCGTGAGATTCATGATCACCGGAGTGCCCTCACGGAAGTGTTCCCCGATGGTACGGGCCTCGTTGTAGGTCCGGGGGTGCAGCGTCGTGATGCGGTACGGCTCCCGCTCGGAGACGACCTTGGGCATGATCACGGGGGCGTTCTTCTCCAGGTTCGTGCGATCAGGTGTGATGGATGCCACGGGGGCAATTCGCGCAGGACGTCCGCTTTCCACCGGAATTGGGATGGGTTCCCGCTGAGCCGGCGGCTGTACGACTCGTACCGGTTCGTCCGGTACGGGCGCTTGGTGCACGGGCTGCTGTCGGCGATCCCGCTCCCGAGCCCGCTCCATCTCCGGCTCGGGCTCGAACTCGTCGTCGGGGTCGTACCCCGGGTTGTCGTACCGGTCGTCCTCCACGAGGCCGAGGTAGACCGCCATCTTGCGCATCGCGCCGGCCATTCTCCGAGTCCTCCGCTCTGTGGTGGATCGCCCTGTCGCAGGTGCCGCCGTGTCACGAATGTCACCAACTGCCCGCGATCCACGTGGTCTGCCCGCTCATCGGCGGGAATGACCATATTTTCTGCTGTGGTCCGACTTTCTTCGCGACGTTACCCGAGCCGGGGTCTCGCGCCGAGTACCGCAGTGCCGACGCGTACATGTGTCGCACCGGCCGCCACGGCCTGTTCCAGGTCTGCGCTCATCCCGGCCGACACCATCGTGGCAGCCGGATGGTCCGCGCGCATGCGGGATGACAATTCCACCAGCCGCTCGAAAGCGGCCTGTTCGCGCCCCGCGTAGGGGCCGGCCAGCGGAGCGACGGTCATCAGCCCGTCGATCCGCAGTCCCGGCGCTCCGGCGATGAGGTCCGCCAACTCCGAGAGCTGCTCCGGCGCCGCGCCGCCGCGGGCCCCGCGCTCCCCCGACTCGGCGTCGAGGGCGATCTGCACGAGGCAGCCGATCTCCCGGCCGGCACCGGCGGCGGCGGCCGAGAGCGCGGTCACGAGCCTGGGGCGGTCGACCGACTGCACCACATGCGCGTATCCCGCCACCGAACGGACTTTGTTCGTCTGCAACTGGCCGACGAAGTGCCAGCTGAGAGGCAGATCCGCGCAGGCCGCGGCCTTGGGGGCGGCATCCTGGTCGCGATTCTCCGCAACATGACGGACACCCAGCTCCGCCAGCAGTCGTACGTCGCTCGCGGGATACGTCTTGGTGACCACGATGAGCGTCACCTCTTCCCGCTTGCGGCCCGCCGCCGCGCAGGCGGACGAGATACGCCCCTCCACCCGCGCCAGGTTCTCGGCGAGCTCCGACTTACGATCCGTCATTCCTCAGTCCAACCAGACATATCCGGCAAGCCGCCCGGTCACCCGGTCGCGGCGGTACGAGAAGTGGTCCCGCGACTCCAGTGTGCAGACCGGGGAACGGCGACCGTCCACCACCCCCGCCTCCGTGAGCTGGGCGTGCACTCCCGCGACCACGTCGACCGCCGGTGTCCCCCACCTGGTCTCGGCCCGGGCGGCGGGCACCGCTTCGGCCACCGCCTCCCGCATCTCGGCCGGCACCTCGTAGCAGAGTCCGCAGACCGCCGGTCCGGTCCGGGCGACGATCCGCCCCGGCTCGGCTCCGAGGGCGACCATCGCCTCGACGGCGGCGGGCACCACCCCGGCGACCAGTCCGGGCCGCCCGGCGTGGGCGGCACCCGCGACCCCGGCGACGGGGTCCGCCAGCAGGACCGGCGTGCAGTCGGCGGTGAGCACCGCGAGGGCGAGCCCCCGGCGGGCGGTCACCACCGCGTCCACCGCCGGGACCTCGGCGTCCGGACCCCAGGGCCCGTCCACCACCGCCATGTCCCGGCCGTGCACCTGGTTCATCCAGACCACACGGTCCGGGGCGAGTCCCAGGGACCGCGCCGCCAGTGCCCGGTTCGCGCGAACGGCGGCCGGGTCGTCTCCGACCGCGCCGCCGAGGTTGAGCTCTTCGTACGGAACGGCGCTCACTCCGCCCCACCGGTCGGTGAAGGCGAAGTGGGCGCCGCCCACGTGGTGCTGCTCCGGTGTCACTTCAAGAAGTCCGGGACATCCAGTTCCTCGGCCGGGCTGTCCTGGTACGGCCGGGCCGTGGGGACCTGCGGCGCGGGGGCCTGGGCCTCGGCCGGGGCCGGCTCGACCGGAGCCGGGGGGTCCTCGCGCGGGGTGACCGTGCCGAGTCCGCCGAAGGCCGGGCGGGCCGGCTCGGCGGCGCGGACCGGGGCCGGCTCCTCGCGCTTCGTGGACGCGGCGCCGATGACGTTGTCCCGGCGGGCCGGGGGCTGTCCGCCGTCGAACCCGGCTGCGATGACGGTGACCCGCACCTCGTCGCCGAGCGCGTCGTCGATGACGGCACCGAAGATGATGTTCGCCTCGGGGTGCGCGGCTTCGCTCACCAGCTGCGCGGCCTCGTTGATCTCGAAGAGACCGAGGTCCGAGCCGCCGGAGATGGAGAGCAGTACGCCACGGGCGCCGTCGATGGACGCCTCCAGCAGCGGCGAGGAGATCGCCATCTCGGCCGCGGCCACCGCGCGGTCGTCGCCGCGGGCCGAGCCGATGCCCATCAGGGCCGAGCCGGCCTCGGACATCACGGACTTGACGTCGGCGAAGTCGAGGTTGATCAGACCCGGGGTGGTGATGAGGTCGGTGATGCCCTGGACGCCCGAGAGCAGGACCTGGTCGGCCGACTTGAAGGCGTCGAGCACGCTGACCTGGCGGTCCGAGATGGACAGCAGTCGGTCGTTGGGGATGACGATGAGGGTGTCGACCTCTTCGCGGAGCTCGGCGATGCCGTCCTCCGCCTGGTTCGCGCGGCGCCGGCCCTCGAAGGTGAACGGCCGCGTGACCACACCGATCGTCAGGGCACCCAGCGAGCGCGCGATGTTGGCGACGACGGGTGCGCCGCCAGTGCCGGTGCCGCCGCCTTCACCGGCGGTGACGAAGACCATGTCGGCCCCCTTGAGGACCTCCTCGATCTCCTCGCGGTGGTCCTCTGCCGCCTTGCGGCCGACGGCCGGGTTGGCGCCGGCGCCGAGGCCCCGGGTGAGTTCACGGCCGACGTCGAGCTTGACGTCGGCGTCGCTCATCAACAGCGCCTGGGCGTCCGTGTTGATGGCGATGAACTCGACGCCCTTGAGACCGACCTCGATCATTCGGTTGATGGCATTGACACCACCGCCGCCGACACCGATGACCTTGATGACTGCGAGGTAGTTCTGCGGTGCTGCCACGTCGAAGGCCTCTCGCCTCGAGTTACGTGTCGCCGCCTCGCGGGCCTGCGTTGCGACGACTGATGCCGAAATAGGGACGGTCCGAACGCGCCGACCCGAACCCTCACCCTGAAGTTTAGGGTTAGGGGTGTGTCTGTTCCTTGGACTCTTCCGAACAGGACACTAAGTCGACAAGTAGCGCGTGTTCAACGAACACGCCGAACCTCCCGTTTTTCTTTTCACCCTATGTGATCACCCGTATCGCTGGCCAACCAGGGTGCGTCGCTGTTCGACCCGACGTCAACTCCCGGCCGCAGCAGGGGCGGTGGGGACGCTCACGTCGAAGTGACGGGACCCGGGTGCGGCTTTCAGCAAAGCGGTCAGCGCGCGACCCTTCGCCTCGCTCTGTTCACCGCTCCCCCACGTCACGGACCGCCCTCCGGTGAGCTCCAGCACGACCGAATCGTAGGAACCCATCTTGACCTGCACGGTTTCCCTGGCGATCGGCTCCGGGAGGGCTCCCGCGACGCCTACGGCCTCGTGCAGCAGCCGTTCCTCGTCGAAGCGGCGGGCGCTCGGGGACCGCCCCGCGTTCAATTCAAGGACCGGAACACCCGCGGGTGCTTTCGGAACCGTGTCGAATCGCACACCCGAAGCGTCCACTTCCACGAAGTTGGCGTCCTTTTTGATGAGCAGGACGGGTTTGCGTTCCGTCACTTTCAGCCCGATTCCATGCGGCCAGGCCCGCACCACATCGACCGAATCGATGCGGGGCAGCCGGCCGCGGACCCGGCCCTCGATCTCGTCGGTGTCGATGCCCACCAGGGGCGCGCCGACGGGGACCGCCGCGGCGGCGAGGACCTGCTCGGGGGTGAGCACGTCCGTGCCGGCCGCCGTGACCTTCTCGACGCGGAGCCAGGAGGAGCCGTAGAGCACCCAGGTCCCGCCCGCCGCGAGGAGCACCGCGGCGGCCAGGGAGGCCAGCACGGGGCCCCGGCGCAGGTGCGCGCCGGGACCCGGCGGGCCGGATCTCGTCACGGCCTTCTGGGGCTTGGGCGGCTTGGGAGGCCTGGGAGGCCTGGGAGAGCCGGCGCCCTTGCGGGCGGAGCGGCCGGACCGATCAGAAAACGGTGACCCGCGCTGTGCGGTCTTCGCTCCGGCCACTCCTGTGCCTCCTGCGTCTGCGCTGTCCCGCCTCAGCGGGACCGGTGGGCCGCGACCGCCTCGTACACCATGGCGACCAGCAGGTCGTCGGCGTCCCTGCGGCCGAACTCACCGGCGGCGCGGGACATCTCGTACAGGCGGTGCGGGTCGGACAGCACCGGGAGGACCTGGCTGAGCACCCACTCGGGCGTCAGTTCCGCGTCGTCCACGAGCAGGCCGCCGCCGGCCTTGACCACCGGCTGGGCGTTGAGCCGCTGTTCGCCGTTGCCGATCGGCAGCGGGACGTAGGCGGCGGGGAGCCCGACGGCGGAGAGTTCGGCGACGGTCATCGCGCCCGCCCGGCACAGCATCATGTCGGCGGCGGCGTACGCGAGATCCATCCGGTCCACGTACGGTACCGGCACATACGGCGGCATCCCGGGCATGTTGTCGACACGCGGCAGTTCGTTCTTCGGCCCGACCGCGTGCAGGATCTGGACCCCGGAGCGCTGGAGGGTCGGAGCGACCTGCTGGATGGTCTCGTTGAGGCGGCGGGCGCCCTGCGAGCCGCCGGAGACCAGCAGCGTGGGCAGGTTGGGGTCCAGGCCGAAGGCGGCGCGCGCCTCCGGGCGGACCGCGGCCCGGTCGAGGGTGGAGATCGAGCGGCGCAGCGGGATGCCCACGTAGCGGGCGCCGCGCAGCTTGCTGTCGGGGGTGGAGACCGCGACGGCGTGCGCGTACCGGGAGCCGATCTTGTTGGCCAGTCCGGGCCGGGCGTTGGCCTCGTGGACGATGATCGGCACCCCGAGCCGCTTGGCCGCGAGATAGCCGGGCAGGGCCACGTAGCCGCCGAAGCCGACGACGCAGTCGGCCTTGGTGCGCAGCAGGATCTCCTCCGCGGCCTTGATGGTGCCGCGCAGCCGCCCGGGAACGGTGATCAGTTCCGGGGTGGGCTTGCGGGGCAGCGGCACGGCCGGGATCAGGCCCAGCTCGTAACCGCGTTCCGGCACGAGGCGGGTCTCAAGTCCGCGCTCCGTGCCGAGGGCGGTGATGCCCACTGAAGGGTCCTGCCTGCGCAGGGCGTCCGCGAGGGCGAGCGCCGGCTCGATGTGGCCGGCGGTCCCCCCACCGGCGAGTACGACATGCACCGAAATTCACCGCTCTCCGGACGGACGCTTCTTGACGCGCCGTCTCATCGACTTCCATCTCACCACGGTCCGCCTCCAGCCGGTCTTCGGCTGGCGCATCGCGAGGGCCGCGCGCGCCGCCGGCTCCTCACGCGCGAAGGCGATGAGCAGTCCGACCGCGAACATCGTCGGCAGCAGGGCTGACCCTCCGTAGGAGAACAGCGGGAGCGGGACTCCGGCGATCGGCAGCAGGCCGAGCACCGCACCGATGTTGATCACGGCCTGGGCCGTGATCCAGGTGGTCACGCCTCCCGCGGCAAACCGTACGAAGGAATCCTCCGTGCGTCCGGCCACGCGGATACCCGCATAGCCTAGAGCCGCGAACAGGGCGAGCACCGACAGCGTCCCCGCCAGACCCAGTTCCTCCCCGGTGATGGCGAAGATGAAGTCGGTGTGGGCTTCGGGTAGTTGCCCCCATTTTTCCACACTTGCACCCAAACCGGAACCGAACCATCCGCCAGAAGCGAGGGCGTAGATCCCGTGGACGGCCTGCCAGCAAAGGTCGTTCTTGCCCGGTTCTGTCGCGCCGAGGCACTCCAGCCGGTCCATCCGGTGCGGACTGGTCTTGATGAGCACTGCGACGATCGCACCCGCGAAGGCCAGCACCCCGACGAACAGCCGGGTCGGGGCGCCCGCCAGCCAGAGCAGGCCGAACAGGATGGCGCCGAGGATCATCGCCGTACCCATGTCGCCGCCCAGCATGATCAGCCCGAGCAGCAGGAAGGCCACCGGGACCAGCGGCACCAGCAGGTGCTTCCACTGGCTCAGCAGCTCCTTGTCGCCCTTGCGCGCCAGCAGGTCGGCGCCCCACAGGATCAGTGCCAGTTTGCCGAACTCGCTGGGCTGCAGCATGAACGGACCGCCGAGGGAGATCCAGTTCTGGTTGCCGTTGATCGAGACCCCTATCCCGGGGACCTGGACCAGGACCATGAGGAAGAGCGTGCCGGCGAGCACCGGGTACGACAGCGCCCGGTGCAGCTTGACCGGCATCCGGGAGGCGATCAGCAGCAGTGCGGTGCCGATGAGGGCGGCCAGGAACTGCTTCTTGAAGAAGTAGGCGTCGCCGAGGCCGAGCTGGAGCGCCTTGATCATGGAGGCCGAGTACACCATGACCAGGCCGAGCACGGTGATGAGCAGCGAGCTGCCGAAGATCAGGTAATAGGCCGTGAGCGGGCGGTCCCAGGCCTTGCGCAACTGCCGCTGCGTCGTTCGCAGCCGGGCCAGCGGCCCGCGCCCGACGGGCCGCTTCACGCGCACCACAGGGCGTTTGCGGCCCTGCGCCTTCACGGCGGAAGGCCGCCGCCCCGGCAGCATCTGCTTGGCCGGCATCTGTGATCTTCCCCTCCACTCGTACGAGGCGAGCAGCCGACCGGAGGGAACCAGTCCCGCAGCCCCCGGCCTAGGCCGTGTCCGCAGCTCTCCCGGCGGCCAGTTCGCGCACCGCGTCGGCGAATGCGTCCCCACGCTTGTTGTAGTTCGCGAACATGTCCATCGAGGCACAGGCCGGTGCCAGCAGGACCGTGTCGCCGGGCTCGGCGAGCGCGGCCGCTTCCCGGACCGCTGCGAGCATCGCCCCAGTGTCGGTCCGGTCGAGGTCGACGACAGGGACCTCGGGGGCGTGTCGCGCCAGCGCCTCGGCGATCAGCGCCCGGTCGGCGCCGATCAGCACCGCGCCGCGCAGCCCCTTCGCCGACTTCTGCACGAGCTCGTCGAAGGTCGCGCCCTTGGCGAGGCCGCCGGCGATCCAGACGACCGGCTCGAAAGCCGCGAGCGAGGCCTCGGCCGCGTGGGTGTTGGTCGCCTTGGAGTCGTCGATGTAGGTGACCGAGCCGACCTCGTCCACGTAGGCGACCCGGTGGGCGTCCGGGCGGAAGTTGCGCAGCCCGTCGCGGACCGCGCGCGGCTCCACGCCGAAGGCGCGCGCCAGGGCCGCCGCGGCGAGCGCGTTGGCGATGTTGTGCGGGGCCGGCGGGGTGACGTCCTTGACCTCGGCGAGCTCCTGGGCGTTCTTCTGCCGGTTCTCCACGAAGGCCCGGTCGACGAGGATGCCGTCGACGACGCCGAGCATGGAGGGGCCCGGGGCGCCGAGGGTGAAGCCGATCGCCCGGCAGCCCTCTTCGACGTCGGCGCCCTCGACCAGCTTCTCGGTGGCCGGGTCGGCGACGTTGTAGACGCAGGCCACCGTGTTGCCCTCGTAGATCCGGCCCTTGTCGGCGGCGTAGGCCTGCATCGAGCCGTGCCAGTCGAGGTGGTCCGGGGCGAGGTTGAGCACGGCCCCCGAGTGGACGCGCAGCGAGGGCGCCCAGTGCAGCTGGTAGCTGGAGAGTTCGACGGCGAGCACGTCGTAGGCGCCCTCGTCGAGCACCACGTCGATGATCGGGGTGCCGATGTTGCCGACGGCGGCGGTCCGCAGACCGGCGGCCTTCAGGATCGACGCCAGCATCTGGGTGGTGGTGGTCTTGCCGTTGGTACCGGTGATCGCGAGCCAGGGGGCGGCGTTCTCGCCGCGAAGCCGCCAGGCGATCTCCACGTCACCGACCACGTCGACGCCGGCCTTCGCGGCGGCCGCGAAGAGCGGGCTGTCGGGCTTCCAGCCGGGCGAGGTGACGACCAGGTCCGTGCCCTCGGGCAGGGTCTCGGCGTCCCCCAGGCGTACGGAGATCCCCTGGGCGCCGAGTTCGGCGGCCCGGGCCCGGTGGCCCTCGCTGTCACCGCCGTCGACCACGGTCACCGATGCGCCGAGGCCGGCCAGGGCGCGGGCGGCACTGATGCCGCTCACGCCGAGACCGGCGACGGTGATGTTCCTGTCGTGCCAGACGGTCACTTGTCGGCTGCCCATCCCGCGTAGAAGATGCCGAGACCCACGATCACGCACATGCCCTGGATGATCCAGAAGCGGACCACCACAAGGACTTCGGACCACCCCTTGAGTTCGAAGTGGTGCTGCAGCGGGGCCATCCGGAAGACGCGCTTCCCGGTCATCTTGAAGGAACCGACCTGGATGACGACCGACATGGTGATGAGGACGAAGAGGCCGCCGAGCAGAGCGATCAGGAACTCCGTGCGGGAGCAGATCGCGAGACCGGCGAGTGCGCCGCCGAGGGCCAGCGAACCGGTGTCGCCCATGAAGATCTTGGCGGGCGAGGTGTTCCACCACAGGAAGCCGAAGCAGGCGCCCATCAGGGCGGAGGCGACCACGGCGAGGTCGAGCGGGTCGCGCACCTCGAAGCAGGCGTTGGGGCTGGGCAGGGTCTGCGCGTTGACGCAGGACTCCTGGAACTGCCAGACGCCGATGAAGGTGTAGGCGCCGAAGACCATCACGGCGGCGCCGGTCGCGAGACCGTCCAGACCGTCGGTGAGGTTCACGCCGTTCGACATCGCCAGGATCATGAACAGGGCCCAGACGACGAACAGCACCGGGCCGATCGACCAGCCGAAGTCCGTCACGAACGACAGCTTGGTGGAGGCCGGGGTGAGCCCGCGCGAGTCCTTGAACTGGAGCGCGAGCACCGCGAAGGCGATGCCGACGATCAGCTGGCCGGACATCTTGGCCTTGGCCCGCAGACCCAGCGAGCGGCGCTTGACGATCTTGATGTAGTCGTCCAGGTAGCCGACCACGCCCATGCCCGCCATCAGGAAGAGGACGAGCAGGCCCGAGAAGGTCGGTTCGCTGCCGGTGATGACCTTCGTCAGGGCGTACGCGATGAGCGTCGCCAGGATGAAGGAGATGCCGCCCATGGTGGGCGTGCCCTTCTTCCCGGCGTGGCCGCGGGGGCCGTCGTCGCGGATGAACTGGCCGTAGCCCTTGCGGGCCAGAAGCTTGATCAGCAGCGGAGTACCGATGAGCGTCAGGAACAGGCCGATGACGCCGGCGAACAGGATCTGCCTCATCGGCCGGAGACCTCGCCCTCGACAGTGCCCTCGAGGAGGGCCTGGGCCACCCGCTCCAGACCGGCCGACCTGGAAGCCTTCACCAGCACGACGTCACCCGGGCGCAGTTCACTGCGCAACAGGTCGACCGCCGCCTGCGCGTCGGACACGAGCACCGACTCCTCACCCCACGAACCCTCGTTATATGCGCCCAGCTGCAGCCAGGATGCTTCCCTGCCCCCGACTGCGACGAGCTTGCTCACGTTGAGCCGGACGACAAGTCGTCCGACCGCGTCGTGCTCGGCGAGCGCGTCGTCTCCGAGCTCGGCCATCGGGCCGAGCACCGCCCACGTGCGACCCCCGTTCGCCCTGCCGGCACCGCCCATTGCGGCGAGCGCGCGCAGTGCGGCCCGCATGGACTCGGGGTTCGCGTTGTAGGCGTCGTTGACGATCGTCACACCGTCCGCTCGTTCGGTGACCTCCATCCGCCACCGGGACAGCGTGCCCGCCCCGGAGAGCGCTGTGGCGATCTCCTCGACGGACATGCCCAGGACATGGGCGACGGCGGCCGCGGCGAGCGCGTTCGACACGTGGTGCTCACCGTACAGCCGCAAGGTCACGTCGCTGCACCCGGTCGGTGTGTGCAGTGTGAAGGAAGCCTGCCCCCTGTCCGTCATCCGGACTTCGGTGGCCCGGATTTCGGCGTCCTCGGCCTCACCGAAGAGCACCGTACGGGCCTTCGTGCGCGCGGCCATGCCACGAACCAGCAGGTCATCGGCGTTGAGGACGGCTACACCGCCTTCCGCCTCGGCCGGCAGCGCCTCGACCAGCTCCCCCTTGGCCTGCGCGATCTGCTCACGGCCGCCGAACTCGCCGATGTGCGCGGTCCCGACGTTGAGCACCAGACCGATCCGCGGGGGCGTCAGTCCGGTGAGGTAGGCGATGTGGCCGATTCCGCGGGCGCCCATCTCCAGGACCAGGTGCTGCGTTTCCTCGGTGATGCGCAGCGTCGTGATCGGCAGGCCGATCTCGTTGTTGAGGTTCCCGGGGGTCCACACGGTCGGCGCGTGGTGCTGCAGCACCTGTGCGATCAGGTCTTTGGTGGAGGTCTTGCCGGCGGACCCGGTGAGGGCCACGACGTCGGTGCCGAGGCGGGCGACGACGGCCCGGGCCAGCGCTCCCAGAGCGGACACCACGTCGGGGACGACGATGGCCGGGACGCCGACGGGCCGCGTCGCGAGGACGCCCACGGCGCCTGCGGCGAGCGCGCGTTCGGCGTAGTCGTGGCCGTCGACCCGCTCGCCGACGAAGGCGGCGAACAGGCTGCCCGGCCGGACCTCGCGGGAGTCGTAGACCACCGGACCGGTGACCCGGACGGACGGATCCGGTATGTCGTGGGGCCGCCCGCCGGTGATGTCGGCGATCTCGGCGAGGGAAAGGGCGATCACTGGTTCACCTCGGCCTGTCGGACCTTAATCGTTTGATCGAGCGCGGCCGTCTGATCGAGCACCGCTTGGCGTTCGATCGCGGCGCGGAGCACCGTGCGGTCGTCGAAGGGCCGGACGACACCGGCGGTGTCCTGGCCCTGCTCGTGGCCCTTGCCCGCCACCAGCACGGTGTCACCGGGCCCGGCGAGCGAAACGGCGGCGGCGATGGCCGAGGCCCGGTCGGCGTCGACCAGGACGGTGCCCCGCTCGGAGGGCGGTACCGACACGGCACCTTCGAACATGGCGGCGAGGATCGCGAGCGGGTCCTCGGAGCGCGGGTTGTCGGAGGTCAGGACGGCCACGTCGGCGAAGCGGGCGGCCGCGGCGCCCATCGGGGCGCGCTTGGTGGTGTCGCGGTCGCCGCCGCAGCCCAGCACGATGTGCAGCTTGCCGGTGGTGACCTCGCGCAGGGCGCGCAGGACCGACTCGACGGCGTCCGTCTTGTGCGCGTAGTCGACGACGGCGAGGTACGGCTGTCCCGCGTCCACCCGCTCCAGCCGGCCGGGGACCCCGGGGACCGCGGCGACGCCGTCGGCGGCGGTCTGCGGGTCGAGGCCGGCGGCGGCGAGCGTGACGATCGCGGCGACGGTGTTGGCGACGTTGAACGGGCCGGGCAGCGGGGCTGCGGCCCGGACGCGCTGTCCTTCGGGGCCCAGCAGGGTCAGGGTGGAGCCGGCCGGTCCGAACACCACGTCCTCGGCGCGCCAGTCGGCGGCCGGGTCGCCCGCGGCGGAGAAGGTGACGACCGGGACCGTCGCCTCCTTGACCAGCCGGCGTCCGTACTCGTCGTCGAGGTTGACCACGCCCAGGCGGGCCCGGCGGGGGGTGAAGAGCCCCGCCTTCGCCTGGAAGTAGTCGTCCATGCCGGAGTGGAACTCCATGTGCTCCGGGCTCAGGTTGTTGAAGACGGCGACGTCGAAGACGCAGCCGTCGACCCGGCCGAGCACCAGCGCGTGGCTGGAGACCTCCATGGCCACGGCCTCGACCCCGCGTTCGCGCATGACCGCGAAGAGGGCCTGGAGGTCGGTGGCCTCGGGGGTGGTCCGCTCGGACTTGATGCGCTCGTCGCCGATGCGCATCTCGACGGTGCCGACCAGTCCGGTGCTGCGGCCCGCCGCGCGCAGGCCGCCTTCGACGAGGTACGCCGTGGTGGTCTTGCCGGAGGTGCCGGTGATGCCGATCTGGAGCAGGTCCTCGCCGGGCCGGCCGTAGATCGCGGCGGCGAGCTCTCCCATCCGGCCACGCGGGTCGGCCACGGCCAGGACCGGCAGGCCGGTCGCGGCGGCGCGCTCTGCGCCCGCGGGGTCGGTCAGGACGGCGGCGGCACCGAGGCCGGCCGCCTGGGCGGCGAAGTCGGCGCCGTGCGTCCTGGCTCCCGGCAGGGCCGCGTACAGGTCTCCCGGGCGGACCGCACGGGAGTCGTGCGTGATCCCGGTGATCTGCGCGGCGCCTGGCGCCGGGACGTCCAGCAGGGTGGCCAGCTCGCCCAGCGGGGTCGGGCTGACGGACACGGGCCGGGGCGCTCCCGGCGGCACTGCCGGGGCGTCTTTCCGGGTGGTTCTGGGCTGATCAGCGTGGGGCACGGCGGTGAGCGTACCGGGCGCGGCGGGCCGCCCGCGAAGCGAGGGCCCGCCCTCGGCGTCGGCGGCCGACTGGTTCCCGGGTTTCGGGGTGATCGTTGTCACTGGTGGTGCCTCACGCTTTTCTGGCGGGCCTGGCGGGCGGTGGGTCACCGACCGGGCTGCGGACTGGGCTGCGGGGCGGGCTGCGTGGCGGGCTGCGGGCCGGGTTCGTAGGTGACCGGGAGCCCGGCGGGGGCGGTTCCGGTGGGGGCGATCTGAAGGGTCTTGAGGGCGAACTCCATGACCTTCTTGTAGATGGGGCCGCAGATCTGGCCGCCGAAGTAACTGCCCTTCGTGGGGTTCTGGATGGCGCAGTAGACGGTGATGCGCGGCTTGTCCGCGGGCGCGAAGCCGGCGAAGGAGGCGGTGTAGCCCTTGTAGCGGCCGGTGGCCGGATCCACCCGGTTGGAGGTGCCGGTCTTGCCGCCGACCCGGTAGCCGGGGATGCGGGCCTTGGTGCCGGTGCCCTCCTGGTCGTCGACCACGGATTCGAGCATCTCGGCGAGGGTCTTGGCGGTCTCCGGGCTGACCACGCGGTTCTGCTCGGGGGCCGGGGCCGGGGTGAAGCGACCGTCCGGGCCCTTCGTACCGCGGACCAGCGTCGGCTCGATCCGGACCCCGCCGTTGGCGATGGTCGAGTACACCGAGGCCGCCTGCATGGCGTTGAGGGAGAGTCCCTGGCCGAAGGGGATCGTGTACTGCTGGGATGTGGACCAGTCCTGGGGCTCGGCGAGGATGCCGCGGGACTCGCCGGGGTAGCCCAGGCCGGTGGGCCGGCCGATGCCGAACTTGGTCAGGTAGGAGTGGAGGACCTTGTTGGCCTCGGCCTGCGTGGGTCCGAGCTGGCCGGTGGCCAGGATGGTGCCGATGTTGGAGGACTTGGCGAGGACCCCGTTGAGGGTCAGGTACCAGGTCGGGTGGTCGATGTCGTCCTTGAACAGCCGGTCGCCTCGGTGCAGCCGGTTGGGGACCTCGACGCGGGTGTCGGGTGTGGCCTTCTTCTCTTCCAGCACGGCGGCCATCGACATCACCTTGGCGGTGGAGCCGGGCTCGTAGACGTCCTGGAGCGCGGCGTTGCCCATCGCGGCGGAGCGGGCCCGGCTCAGGTCGTTGGGGTCGAAGCCGGGGGCGTTGGCCATGGCCAGCACCTCGCCGGTGAGGGTGTCCTGGACGATGACGTAGCCACGGTCGGCCTCGGACTTCTGGACCTGCTCGGCGATCGCGCTCTGCGCCGCCCACTGGATGTCCCGGTCGATGGTCAGCTCGATGTCCTCGCCGGGCACGGCGGGCTTCTCGCTGGAGCCGGCCGTGGGGACGGGACGGCCGCCGGACTGGGCGTAGGTGATCTCACCGTCCTTGCCGGACAGCTTCTTGTCGAGGGCGGACTCCAGACCGCCGCCGCCCTTGCCCTCGGCGTTGACGTAACCCAGTATCCCGGCGGCCAGGTCGCCACCCGGGTACACGCGCTTGCTGCTGTCCTCCTTGAACACGCCGGCGAGGACGTTGGCGCCGGGGCCGTTGTTCCGCTTGTCGGCCGCGGCCTTGTCCGCGAAGACCCGCTTGAGGTCCTTGATCTGGTTCCAGACCTGGGGGGTCTGGCGCTGGGCGAGGATCACGTACCGGGTGTTCCTGGTCTTCAGCCGGTCCGTGAGCTCCTTGGCGTCCTTGCCGAGGATGGGCGCGAGGAGGGCGGCGGCCTGCTCGGGGGCGTCCGGGGCCTTGCTGTCCTGCGGGGTGAACATCTTCGGGTCGGCGGTGATGTCGTACGCGTCGACGCTGGTGGCGAGGGCCACGCCCCTGCGGTCGGTGATCTCACCGCGTTCCGCGGCCAGCTTGACCCTGGTGTAGCGGTTCTTGGAGGCCTCGGCGGAGAAGGCCGAGGCGTCGACGGCCTGTACCTGGAGCAGGCGGACGACGAAGGCGAGCATGACGAGGGTCAGGCCGACGCCGACCAGGCGCAGACGAGGCCGCGGGCTGCCGAGCCGGATGGTGTGGGGGGTGCGGGGGCCGGCGGGGCGGCGGGTCGCCGGGCGCGGGGCCGGGCGGGCGGTGGCCCGGGCCCGGTCGCCGGGGCGCGGTGGTCTGGCCGGCCCGGGCACCCGCCGCCGCGGCGGCTCCTGCGGGCTCACGCGGCCACCGCCCCGGACAGGGC
>NZ_JBSGZI010000141.1:0-16778 GCF_053610945.1 Streptomyces sp. NPDC054849 | reverse complement strand
CTCCAGCCACCGCCCGCGCTCCGCACGGGCCTAGACCAGGCAGGCAGTAGACCAGCCATCAGGCCGGACGGGGGTGAGGTGCAAGCGGCGGCAAGAGGAGAGGGGGTGACGGGTCGTCGGGGAGAGAGCGGAAGCACGGGGGCCGACCACCCAGACGAAGGGGGCCTACCCCGCGTGTCATGGTCCGATGCGTCAAACTGAGAGCTAGATTGATTCTGGAATGAGAGGCACCCAACACCTCCACCTAAATCACGGGTAGGAATAAAGCCGGAATTATTGCGGCCAGATAGGGCGGGAGATAGTGCCGGAAGTGCCACGCATCGTGAATTGATTGGCCCGAGTCAAATGGTACCGGATTACTTGCGCGGGTGGCCTGAGGAAGGCCCGGAGGGGGCGGGTCCCTGGGTGCGAAGCGGTACGGAGCGCGCGCGAGGCGCAGCGCTGGGGGGCCTTCGCGGGCGGGGTGCGGCGGACGACCGGGTGTCGGCCTCGGAGGCGTTCCGGTGACTGCGTGCGCAGCTGCCGGTGTCGCGGGGCCTTCCGTCGCTGGCGGGCCGCGCCCCGCCCTTGGGGTCTGGTGTCGGCAAGGCCCCCGCATGTGAGGGCCTGGTCGAAGCCTCGCGCGCGCGTGCGTCTTAGGGAAAAGAGGGCCGCTGCGAGAAACCGCCTGTGACCTGCGGTTTCTCCGAGGGGTATGTGTCGGCGCTGACACATCGACCTGCGGAAATGTGTTGGTGGTGCCACACCGACACCCAAATGTGCCAAGCCGGCTTGTATAACCATGCATCGTTGCTGGTGGGGGCGGGTTTCCAGGAAACAGGCCCGAAATCGGTTGTGTCGGCTTCGACACCAAAGCGCCACGCCAGCATGTACAAATCTGCCAACCGTGGTTGGACAACTGCTAGGGTCCGCCGCGACCCCCAAGATCGAGGAACAGGACGACCTTCGATGGCCCCCCGTCCCAAGCGCCCTGCCTCCGGCCGCAGCACGGGCCGGATCGCCGCTGTTCAGCCCTGCGGCGACAGCGCCTTCCGCGAGACCCTGTCCTCCCGGCTGGGGCAGGACATCAAGCCGCCGACCCGCAAGCGGCCGGTGCAGCAGATGGACGTCAACGTCCGGTACACGTACCGCGCACCCCATGAGATGTACGGCCGATCCGGCTACAGCGTGGTCTCCAACGACTTCCTCGCCGACGTCCTGGCCGTGCTGATCGCCCAGCACGGCATGTCGCCGATCCAGTCCGCGGTCCTGCTGTGGTGCATCGGCCGCCAGCGCGAGGGATGGCTGAAGGCCACGCACAAGAAGATCGCGGACAAGCTGGGCGTGGAGCGCTCGAACGTCACCCGGGCGCTGGGGCGGCTGGAGGAGTGGCACATGCTCCAGCGCGTCGACACCGGCCTGATCTTCGTGAACCCGCTGCTCGGCTTCGAGGGCAACGGCGACGTCCAGCAGGAGATCCTGGAGGCACTGCGCAACGGCGCGGCAGAGGGAGCCTTCCCCGAAGTGAAGCCGCCGCCGGCACCGCGCAGCGTGCAGCTGGAGCTCGGGTCCGAAGACGGGGACGATGAGGGTGTCGAGAAGGAGGGACAGGCATGCTGATCCAGGCGAGCGCCGGTTTCGGAATGCTGTACCGGCTGGACCTCACCAAGGCCGCGATGGAGCTGCTGAGCGTCCTCATCGAGCGCCAGGAGCCCGGCGGTGAGGTGAACGCCTCCCAGGCCGAGCTGGGGGCCCGCGTGGGCCTGTCCCGCAACTCGGCGAACACCGCCATGGCGCTGCTGGAGAGCCGGAACTTGGTGCTGCGGCCCGAGGATCGCAAGTACCGCACGTACTACCTCCACCCGTACGTCGCCTCCTACGCCTCCCAAGAGGAGCTGGAGGAAGCGATCGAGGACGCCTCCGAGCGCATCGCCACCGGTGAGCTGCCCGAGATCACCGCCCCCCTGTACGAGACTCCCCCGCCGAAGCGTCAGCCGCAGGCGCCCCTCCGGGCGATCCGCGCCGCCGGGTAGGCCGGCCCTCTCCGCCGAACCGGCGCCGCGCCCTCATCGCGAGGGAGCGGCGCCGCTTTCGTGTTGCGGGAACGGTGTGTCAGATCCGTGCACACGGTTCCCGCGGGCGGGAAACGCGCAGGTCAAGCGGGCGGAAATGCAGCAACCAAACGACCGCTTGCTACACGTCCTGCTGCCGTCTGCAGCACCACCTGCTACCCGAGCAGCACCCGTGCGCACCTGGAGCGGCGCTGAAGTGTCATCGCTCTCCGGCATCCCGAGCAGCCGCACAGCAGCAGGGCCTTGCACTCTTCACCACCAGGAGCAGCAGCCGGTGCAGCACACCTTGCTGCACCGGCCCGGCCGCGAAGGGTGCAAGGCGCTGCACGGTGCAGCGAGAGGCGTCTTCCTCCAGCCCGGGGGCGTCATCGGCGGAAGCCGGCGCTCTGCCCGGGAGCCTTCAGCGGTCGCCCCTCGGACATGGGCCTTGCACCCCAACGTAGGTAGTACCTGTAGTGGTTATGTGCGGGTGGATATCTCTCCCCCCTGAAGAGCGGAGCTCGCGCTGCGGGAAGCAGCCAGACCACCACCGGGGCGATCCGTCTCAGGTGTGTGCCGTACGAACACCCTCTGGGCGGCATCGGCCCGTTGAGCCCGTAGGCGGCGCTGTGCGCCCCGCTGAGCGCCTCACGGGCCCAGATGTGACAACGGGGAGCCCGGAGGGCGGGAAACGCGCCCAGAGGGCCGCACAGGGCCTTGTGGATCATCGGACGGCCAGGTGGGGGTGCGGATCGGCTCCGAGCGGGTGGTGGAACGTGGTGCCCGCTGGCGAGCTCTGCTCTCAGAGGGGGGAGAGATCTACCCGCACATAACCACTACAGGTACTACCTACATTGGGGTGCAAGGCGGTCACGGGCAGCGGGGCGGCGGGTTACCGGTCGGGGTGGACGGCCTGGATGCCGGTGTTCTCGTACGCCTCGGGGGCCAAGGTCAGCAGGTACCGGCCGGCGGGGAAGTCCGTGGAAGGCCGGGCGGCGTGGATGGCGTGGACGGCCGCCCAGGAGTGCCCGACGTGCAGCAGTTCGGTGGCGGCGAGCGCGGCCGCGGTGTCGAACGGCTCGATCTCGATGAACCGGAGCCCGTGGATGTAGGCCAGCAGGCCGGGGCGCTCGGTGTCGCCGGCGGTGAGCGAGAGCACCGGGGCGTAGAGCGTGCCCAGGCCGCCGGAGGCTTGGACGTAGAAGGCCGCGACGGCCTCGTTGAACGGGTCCTTGGGATCGTGCAGGGCGGTGGCGGCCGTGTGGTCCAGGACGACGGCGATGGCCGCCACTACGCGGCCGCCGAGTCCTGGCTGGCGCCCAGGCGCTCCAGGAGGCCGCGGGCCTTCGCCTCGGCCTCCGCGCTGGGCGCCGTGCCCAGGATGGAGGCGAGCTCGGCACGGGCCTGCGCGGCGCGCTCCTCGAACTCGGACTGGGTGGGCCGGCTCTCGGCAAGGGCCTCGACCAGATTGCGGATCGTGGTGTTGTTCTCGGCCGCCAGCAAGGCCAGGCGGTCACGTGTCGCAGCGCTGACCTTGATGCTCGTTTCGTCTGCCATCCCTCGACTCTACCGCCAGTAGAGGAACGCGGGGAGGGATCCGGCCCATCCCGTTGGACCGGTTGCGGTCAGGGGTGCAACGCCCCCTTGCAACACGCGCCACCTTCCCCGGGATGACTGGCAAAGTCCCAGGTAGAGGCTGCAACAGAGGGCGTGCGGGGATGCGTTGCGCGGGGTCTGTTGCATTCCCGGCGGTCGGGCGTTGCATCGGTGCAACGCGCCCGCCGGCGTGTGTCGGCAGTCAGCCGCCGCGGACAGAGGCGTCGTGGTGGCTGGAGGAGGCGGGCGTGTCCGTGGGGCGCAGCCAGCGGATCGGGACGGTGAGGGAGACGGCTCGGGGGAGCTCCACCGGCTCGCCTTCGACGTCGAGGAGCATGCCCGCGACCTGGTAGCCGCGGCCGGGCGGCAGGCCGACGGCCTGGACCTGGTCGTCGGTGAGGTCGACCGTGACGCGGGTGGAGGTGGCCACGCGCAGGCCCTCCACGGTCCGAGCCTGTGGGTCGATGTCCACGACGGTCAGCGGGAAGTGGGTGCCGCGGAGCCAGCTCAGGGTCCACCACGAGGGGCCCATCGTCTCCGGCCGGAATCGGCCGAGCGGCAGCGAGTACGGCACCTCGCAGCGGTAGGTCTGGCCGACCCGTACGTCCTTCGTGCGCACCCTTCCAGAGTGCTCCCCCACTGCCGGGCCTGCGGGCCGTGCCGGTCACGATGGAAGCGGAGCGTGATGGAGGGCGCGGGCTGCCGGGCGGGGTGTCACGCCGTCGGGTGTCACGCCGGAAGAGCCCTGGAGCGGGGGTTCGGGCCCGCGCCGCCATCCCAAAAGATTCAATTCAGACATTCGGGGGTGCGGCCCTGCCCGTCGCCCGGCGAGCGTGACAGGCGGGCGTGACACCTCCGATGTGACGCTGGGTGAGCGTGACATGTTCTGCGGCCACCCGACTCACAACACCCTTCGCGATCCTGGCCACCTGGGAAAACAGGCTGCCACCACATAGGCCAACAGGGCATATAGGGACACTCTGCCGCGCCCTCACAGCCTGGTGTGAGGTGGGCTGTGAGGGGTGTTGTTGTCGCTCCGGGTGACGCACAGCAGGCGCGGGCGGCTGCACGGGCACTGCCCGCAGTTGTCGCAGCCGGCGCACTCCAGGCAGAAGGCGAGCGGCCACTGCCCGGGGCAGGAGCAGATCGGATTGTGGTCGGGGTCGTCCTCGCCGGGGTAGCGGGTCTCACCGAAGGGCGGCTCCGTCCAGGCGTCGACCGTCCCATCAGCGCGCAGTTCCTCGTAGTGGTGGCCGATGTCGCTGTGCTCCTCCCAGACGGCGACGACCTCCTGGTCGTGGTTCATGCCGGGCTCCCCGCGGTGAGCGCGCGGGTGAGGAACGCGGCGAGCTCGCCGACGGCCTCGGAGTCGGCGGCGGCGAGCCGGGCCGCGAACGGCAGCTGGTCGACGTCGGCGCCGGGGACGAGCTGGGTGAGGGCGGCGAGCAGCGCGGCGTGGGCGAGGACCGGCGGGTGCAACAGGCCGGCTGCGGCGTCGCGGGCGGCCGGGTCGGCGTAGTGCCCCCGGTGCGCGGCGAGGGCGCGGGCGAGCCAGGCGTCGACGTCCGGCTGCACGTAGGACCCGGCGCGGCGGGTGAGCTCGTCGAGGGCGGCCTCGTCGCCCTCCCGGGGTTCGGTCTGCTCGAGGGTGCCCCGTTCACGCAGCGCCTGGAGCTGGTCGGCGCGGGCGGCGACTCGGGCCGCCGCCCGCTGCTCGGCCTCCCGGGCTTCGGCGGCCGCGGCTTCGGCGGCGAGCTCCTCCTGGACGACGGCGTCGTCGTCAGGGTCGTACGGACCGCCGGCCCTGAAGACGAGCTGCGCGATGCGCTCCCACTCGGCGAGCTCGGCCGCGCGGCGGCTGCTGTGGTCGGCCGCCTCTTCGTATCGGCGGTCCAGGTGCGCCTCGATCTGGGCGTCGGCAAGGGCTTGGAACGCTTCGCGGTGCGTCATGCCCCGGGCGCGGCGCCGGACCGAGGACCGGCCGATCTTCGCCGGGTCGATCGGCGTGCGTGGGCCTTGGGCGCGGGTGTCGGGGAGGCGTCGCCGCCGCCAGCCATCGGTCGTGTTGCTCATCATGGCTCTCGCTTTCACCACGGAAAAGAAAAGGGAGCCCGCCGCCCGAGTGCACGACGGCGGGCTGTCACTCCAGGTTTATAGCAGGGGTGAATTCCGTGTGTCTAAAACGCGATATCCAACCGCTCGACTGCCTCGATACGCACCTTCAGGCCCGCGCGCCCGCCACCTTCGACGCGGAAATAGGCGTCCGCTATGGCCTCGGCGACGGCGTCGTGCAGCTCACTGTCCGTCGCGCCGGTGTCCCTGGCGGCGAGGATCGCGGCGGCGTGGGAGGGCGATACGGCGACCTGGATGTCCCGCATCCGGCCCGCGTCAGAGCCTTCCGAACCGAACCCGAAGTAGGCGGTGGTGGAGATGACGAGCCCCGCCGAGCTGGCCGCGCGCTGCCTCGCCTGCGCTTTGACCTGCGGTTGCCACTCCGCCTCGGTCTCCTGCGTCAGGGCGGCCTGGAGACGCTTCTGCGGCTTCTTCGTGGCTCCGGAGAGGTAGCGGTCCACCGTCTTGCGGGAGACGCCCAGGCGCTCCGCCAGGGACTTCGAGGAGCCGCCCTCTCGCGTGCGAAGGAATTTCATCTGGGCCCGTGCGGATTTCGGCGCGGGACGGGTGAACAGGGTGCGCTCCGCGCGTCGCAGGCCGTCGAGGATCTTGTCGCGCAGCAGGGCCCGCGCTGCGGTGTTGTCGTTGCTCATCCCTGGAGCCTCCAGGACCGCCCCTGTGGATAAGGGATGTGTCGCCGGGGCGGTACCTAGGGGGAGGGGCCGCAGCGTCCACGTTGGTGTCGGAGCGTCAGCGAGCCGCGCAGCCGTCCGGGGTACGCCGGGCCAGGATGGGGAGGCCCGAGGGCGCCGGCGCCCCGGGCGGGAGGAGAGCGCATTGATCACCACGAACGTCCAGCGTCACGGCACGGTCCTGGTCAGCGTCACCGGGGCACTCGATGAGGACGCGGGCGCGGTGCTGCAACGGGCGCTGGACGACGTCACCGCCGACGAGCGGGACCTCACGGTCGACCTACACGGCGCGGTGTCCATGGACGCCGACGGTCTGCTCCACCTGCTGGCCCTGCACCGGCGGGCGGAGAGCCTGGGCTTGCGCGTCGTGGTCGTCGGCTGGCAGCCCCAGCCCCAGCAGTTCATGGCCGATGTCGCGGGCATCCGCGGGCGCGGCTCGGCCACCGGCGAGCGGTACGCCGTGGCGGGCTTTCGCCGGCTGATCGAGGAGCGGGCGCAGCGCGCACGCGAACTCTCGGATTTCGGTGCCGGCTGGCTGTCCGGCGTCTAGCGAGGCTCGGTCCGTTTCTCACACGGACGGTTCCCACTCCTCGGGGCCGGCGCCTCTCCACTCCACGAAGTCGGGGTCGGTGAGGTCGACGTCCTCGGCGTTCTCGAGCCCGGCCTCGGCGGGGAAGACGCGGATGTCGGATGGCCGGTGTGCGACCCCGATGGCGGTGCCGTCGTAGCGGACCCGGCGCCAGCCCTGTGCGTCCGGCGGGTAGACGATCAACTTGGCGGCCATGCGCCCAGCCTCCGTCCCGTCCGCGCACGCGGCACCCGTCGGCGCCCGAACGGGTGACACCGGGAGCCGCCCCGGTACGGCCTGGACGGCCCTTGAGGCCCCGCACAGGCGCAGCGGCGCAGTGCGGGGCCTCGGGTGTACCGGCGGGGCTGGGGGCGCCCCCAGGGGAGTCTCTGGGCTAGAGGTCGATCCGGATCTCCTGGATGTCGGTGAACTCCACCTTCAGGCCGTGGGCGCGGCGGCCGCCGTCGCGGAAGTACACCTGGCCGAGGGCTTCAGCGGCGATCTTCAGGAGGTCCTGCTCGCTGGCGCCGTTCTCCCGGGCGGTGAACAGCTTCTCCGCGTACTGCGGGGGGAGGGCCTGGGAGGGCAGGGCGCGCAGGCGGGCGTCGTCCGTGGTGTTGTCGTCGGCGGTGTACCCGAATCGGGCCGTGGTGGTCAGCACGATGCCGTCGGTGGAGGCGGCCTTCTTCTTGGCCTTGGCCCTCAGCTGCGGCTGCCAGCGCTTCTTGACCTCGCGCTCTATGCGGGCGGCGAGGTCGTGGCGGGGCCGCTTCAGCTGTCCCTTGACGTACCGCTCCACGGTCCGCTGGGACACCCCGAGTGCGGCTGCGGCCGCCTTGGTGCCCTTGAGCTGCTTGACCAGGTACTTCATCTGCGCCTGGGCGCTCTTGGGGGCGGGGCGGGTGAACACCTTCTCCAGAGCGCGGTCCAGGCTGTCCCCGAGCGAGCTGACCATCGTCTACTCCCCGTCGTCGTCGGCCGGGCGGCCGTTCTTGATGTTCCGGGCGATGTTGAACAGGCCGCCGTTCTTCTCGAACTGCTCCTCGGCCCACAGCACGGTCTGGGTTCCCTCCCACTTGACCATCCCGGGCGAGACGCCGAGGCGGAACGTGCCGGTGGCCGGCTTGCCGTCGGGCGTGTACGGGAGGAGGTCGAGCGGGGAGGGCCCGTTGGAGGGGTAGACGATGCAGTCGGTGGCGATGGCGACGGGGTAGATGTCGGCCGCGGCGGCGGTCTTCATCATCTTGCGGTGCATGATCACGCGGACGGTCGACAGGACGGCGGCCCGGATGTCGGGGCGCCACGTCTCGCGCTCAAGGGCCGGCCACGGCTCGTAGAACGGGACCTCGCCGCGGCTGTTGCGCTGGCGCAGCTTGCCGATGCCGCCCTTCGCGGTCGCCTTGATCGCCTTCAGCAGCAGCTTCAGCGCCGGGTCGCCGTCCTTGACGGCGGCCATCGCCTCGAGGAACTCGTGGTCGTCCATGCCGGGGGTGACGCCGAGGTCGGCCATCGTCGCGAGGTAGGCGTCGCGCAGCCGGTCGTACCAGGGGTCCAGGTAGCGGCCGGTCTCGGTGCGCACGTACGCCTCGATCGGGGCGACGTCGAAGCCGAGCTGGACCGCGTACGCGACGGACGGCGTGGCGTACCAGGCCGGGCCGGTGGGGCGCTCCCCGGACGGGGTGAACGGGGAGGGGAGCCGGTCGCCGTCGACGGTGCGGCCGCCCACGCGGGCGCGGGAGAGGTCGACGTGGGAGAGGTCGACCAGCCAGGAGCCGGGCAGCGACTTGTCGAAGGCGGGGTTGCCGGTGAGGTGGGTGGGCCCGTTCAGGCCGACGACGAGGCTGTTGGCGGCGGCGGCGAACGCCATGTTGACGTCGATGCCGACCAGGTACGGCTTCAGGCACTCGTCGTCGGTCAGCTCACGGCACCAGCTGAACGGCTCCTCCATCAGCATCTGGTCCGGGGTCCGCTGGTGGTGCCGGGGCCACTTCCCCTTCAGGATCGGGTGCTCGTCGGGCACCTCGCACTCCACCACGGGATACACCTGCGTCAGGGCGTCGGCGTTGAAGGCCCGCTCGAACGTGCCGGTCTCCTCGTCCTTCTCCGCGCGGGTCGGCGGGCGCAGCGCCGTCATCAGCGCCAGGCCGGTGGTCGCCGTGAAGCCGCGCGGCGTGATCACCCGCTCCGCGTACGAGCCGAGGAACCGCGCGAGGTCCGCTGCCGACATCGTCGGCAGCTGCGGGTCCTTCTTGTCGTCCCACTCGCTCGTGGGCAGCGCGCCCCAGGCCGGGATGCACAGCTGCACGCAGCGACGCTTGCCGTCTTCGGGCCGGTAGAAGATCCGCGTCCACGCGCCGAAGCCGCGCTTGGTGAGCTCCAGCCCGGCGCGCTCGACCTGCTTGATGACCTTGTGCCGGTCGTTGAGGCGTCCGGCGCTGCGCTCCTCAGGCGTGAGGGTGGTGGGCAGGCCGTAGCGCTCCAGCGCGGCCGGAGTGAGGACAAGCATCGGGTCGGCGTCGTAGCCGCTGCGGTGCAGACGGGCCTGCCCGAGCCTCGCCTCGGTCAGCGTCCAGTCGACCAGCGCCGGCAGAGTCTTGGCGGGCACGTCCAGGACCAGGCCGTCGACGCAGTACGCCACGACCTGGCCGTCCTCGACGTCGAGGACGGCGAGCGGGCCGTTCTCGAATCGCGGGTCGGCGGCGGCCGTCGTCGTGGTGGTCTTCTTCGGCGCCGCCTTCTTCGCACCCGGACGCCGGGACGACGCCGCGGGCTTCGCGGCGGGCGCCGGGCGTACCGCAGCAACGGGTGCCGGGGGCGCCGGCGCTTCGGCCGCCGGGGCGGGAACGGGCGAGGGGCCGGTGAACGCCTCCGGGACCACCGGCGCCGGGGCAGCGGCGGGCGCGTCGGAGGCTGGGGCGGGGAAGCGGGCGGCGAGGCCCTCCAGGAGTCGGGCGTACGCGGCCCTTTTCGGCGGCCGCGGCTCGGTCTTGCCGATCTCCCAGTTCCCCACGGCCTCCCGGCGGGCGTTCAGCACCGTGGCGATCTGCGCCTGGCTCAGGCCCGCCGCCTCCCGCAGACGCTTACGCTCCGCGGGGTTCGGCAGGTCGTCCTGCGCGACTTGCTCCAGCAGCGCATCAACGGCGCTGAACAGCTCGTTCTCAGTGGACACAGAGGTCACCTCCAATAGACATCATACCCGATCGCGCGTTGATTCGCGCATCGAATCGCGCATGGATCGCGCAATACGGAGAGATTGCAACACGGGTGCGGGTAAGCCGTGCAACAGCTGTTCATGCAGGTCAGGGCCGCAACGCGGTGCGTTGCAGTTCTCTGTTGCAGCGGTCTGTTGCAGTGCGTGTTGTACGCACAGCGGCGGTGAGCACCGAGGCGGCATGGCGACGTTGCAGGACGGGGGCCGGCTGCCAGGCTGAGCGGGTCCGGCCCACGAGGTGATTGGGAGCTTCACCGTGTCCGTAGCGTTCTGCATCAGGTGCTGCCTGTGCGCCAAGAACATCCCGCTCGCCGGGGACGTCGTCGCCCTCGATGGCGAGTGGCAGCGCCGCTACCCGGACATGCTCGGCACCCTCGCCTGCGAGCGGTGCGTCATCGACCGCGGATGGAACTGCTGCACCACCACCGAGGGCAGCTTCGTCGACGGGCACGTCGCCGCACCCGAGGATGAGGTCGACGTCGACTCCTGGAGCCACCAACTGGCCCGGGGCACCCACCGCGCCCTGGTGGTGAGCTACCCGCGCTCGGGCCTGCTCCAGGGCGCGGCGCCGTACCTGCGCTGGCTCGCCGGGGGCAAGCACACCCTGCCCGAGGTCGCCGCCCGCCTGAACGCGGCCCTGAACGAGTTCGACGTCCAGCGCAACCCCGTCCGCGCCCCGCAGCCAGACGCCGCCTGAATCCGGATCCGGGTCCTTCTCGTTCTTCTGCTGAACCGCTCGGAATCGAAGTTGACGCGAGCTGCTTACGCTGCTTACGATCAAAGAGAAAGCGAGTGATTCGGCCTTCGGGCCGTTATCGGCAGGAGTGCTCATGGCCACCCTCAGCATCCACTTCAACCCCGCCGTCATCGCGAGCCTCGCCAGCGCGAGCAACGACGACACCATCCACGTCACCCTGACCCTCGGAGGAGGCGAACCCTCCTCCGAGGCGGCCACCGTCGTCCCGCACGGGCCCCTCGCCGCCCTGATGCAGGCCGGACTCCTCGAAGCGGGCACCGAGCTGACCTTCCACCAGCGCCGCGCGAACCGGTCGGGCCGCGCGGTCGTGACCGCCGACGGCCAGCTGATCGTCGACGGCCACTCCTCGACGTTCCCCTCCCCCTCCAAGGCCGCCGAGGCGGTCACGGGCAACGTCATCAACGGGTGGACCCTGTGGCAGACCCGCGAGGGAGTCACCCTCGACAAGCTGCGCAGCCGGCTCGACGCCCAGTAGGACCTCCCTCGCCTTCGTGCCGTGCCCGGATTCGCACCGGGCACGGCACGAAGGCGGGAACACCGACCGGGATCAAGCAGAAGGCCGCAGGAGAGGGCAGCGGAACGGTGATGAGAGACGAGGACATCGTTCCCGTCGAGTTGGCCGAGGACCAGCACGAGACGATCCTGACGGCGCAGATCCTGCCGACTTGGACCCGGGACGCCGTCCCGCAGGACCACCCGGTGGTCGTGATCGTCGCCGGACCCGCGGGCAGCGGGAAGTCCGCGCTGTGCGACCTCCTGCTGGAGGTCCTCGGCCGCCGGGGCGGCGCGGTCCTCATCGGCCGCGACCTCTACAAGAAGGCCCACCCCCTCTACGACACCCTCATGCGCGCCGATGACCGCACCGCAGGGGTGCGGGTGCGCCCGGACGTCCTGCGGTGGCAGGCCGAGGTCGAGGCATACGCCCGGAGCCGGCGCTTCGACGTGGTGCTCGAAGAGCCCGTCGCCGACATCGATGAGGCGTGCGCGAAGGCCCGCGTCTACCGTGCGGACGGCTACCGCGTCGAACTGGTGGCGCTCGCGGTCGCGGAGGCCGAAGCGCAGCTCAGCGGGTTGGACCGGTACCTGGATCAGGTCGACGAGCAGGGCGTGGGCCGGTCCGTGTCCTGGGGCAACTTCGACAAGTGCACGCGCAACCTGCCCCTGTTCCTTCAGGCCGTCGAGGCTGACCGGCTCGCGGACCAGGTCATGGTGGTCCGCCGCGGCCTTCATGTCCTGTACCGCAACGAGCTCACCGCGGACAAAGCGTCCTGGCGCGAAGCCGCAGGCGCCTGCAAGGCGTTGACCGCCGAGTGGGCGCGGCCGTGGACGGCCCCGGAGTCCTGGGTCTTTAGGCGCCGGCTGGTCAGCGCGGAGCAGCGGTTACATCCGCTCGCGCCGGAGCGGCGTCTGGCGGTAGCCGGCGGCCTGGAGCGTGCGTTCGCGCTGGCCGAACCGGTGCGAAGGCGGGCCCAGCC
This sequence comes from Streptomyces sp. NPDC054849, assembly GCF_053610945.1. Lineage (NCBI taxonomy): Bacteria > Bacillati > Actinomycetota > Actinomycetes > Kitasatosporales > Streptomycetaceae > Streptomyces > Streptomyces sp. NPDC054849. The sequence continues at coordinate 4,337 of NZ_JBSGZI010000141.1, read as the reverse complement.
GCTCAGGGTGGCGCCGGGTGTCGACTACTACCGGCTGTCCGCCAGTGAGCACGCCTGGGTTTTCGACGAGCTGATCGTCCCCATGTTCCTGGGCAACATCACGCCGCACGACGACCCGGTCAGCCTCTACGTGATGGGTCCGCAAGGATCCGGGAAGTCGCACACGGCGCGGGCACTGCGCCGTGCGCTGCGCACGCGGCGTCCCACCGGGATCGAGGGCGGCACGTTCAAGTCCCTGCACCCCGACTACCGCCAGCTCCTGCGGGAGGAGCCGCGTACGGCGTCCGCGCGGATCAGGGCCGATTACCGGGCCTGGCAGGAGATGGCAGAAGCCCACGTCCGTGCACGACGTGGCGACATGCTGATCGAGATCGCCCCCGACAGCGTCGATCACTTCCTCAACAGTGCGCGCCGCGACCACCGGGCGGGGCGCCGGGTGGAGCTGGTCGTGATCGGGGCGCGGGCGGCGGACAGCAGGCTGGGTACCGCAACGCGGTGCGCCGAGGTGGCCCGCATGGGCGTTGCCCCCCGCTTCACCGCGGCCGCCGCCCACGCCAACACCTTCCGCGTCATCCCCGACGTGGTTCGCGCGGCGGAGGATTCGCCGTACGTGCACTGCGTCTCCGTCATCCGCCGCGACCTGACCGCCCTGTACCGCAACGAACGGACCCCTGGCGGGGCCTGGAGCAAGCCGGCCCGGGGCGGGGACGTCCTGGAGGCCGAGCAGCACCGCCCCTACACGCCCGCCGAAGCCGCCCACCTCCTGGCCTCCCTTCAAGCGGCTGAAGGGCGAGCTGCCGCAGTACTGGTCTGATTTCGTCGAGATCGCCGCCCTGGCCTGGCCGCTGATGCCGGCGCAGCTTCGGCCGCGGATCCTTGCCTCCACGCTCAGCACAGCCCTGCTGCCCGCCCGGAAGGGCTCCGGCTACTGGCCCTCCAGCTCCTGGGCACGGACCGCGTAGCGGGCCCCGATCTCGGCTGCTTCCTCCGGCCCGCCGTCCCGGAGTGCTTCCAGGTCGGCGACGCACACGGCCATGCCGTCCTTCAGGGTCTTCAGCCGCTCCGGGTCCGCCCCGCTCTGTTGTTCCTTCCTGATCTGCTCGGCGTACCACCTGGTCACGGCCAGTACAGCCTCTTCGGCGGCCTGAGGACTCCACTGCTCTGGCAAGGGATTTCCTTTGTATCGGGAGGTGGCGGGAACGTCATTGTCCCTGGCCAAGACGATGCCTTCAGGGTGCTCGCGTTGCGCAAGCCGTCACGGCCTGCGGCCCGGACGCCTAGGCTGGGACCGCCAATGATCATCCTTGGGGGGACCATGGACCTGCGTTCGTTGTTCAGCGCCAACGACCCGTCGTTCACGGTCGAGGAGGCGTTCACCGACCGGCACGGCCAGTGGGTCGCCGTGGCGGCCGCGCTGGGGGAACACCTGCGACACATCGCCGGCCGGGCCTTCAACGTGGAAGACCTCGAAGCCCCCCGCAGCAACCTGATCACGTTTCACGGAGTGGGCGGGCCTTGACCCCGGATGTTGGACACCGGAGACACTTGGATCTTGATGGTCCAGGAGAACGGAGTCCCCGTGGGGATGAAGCATTACCCCGCCGAGTTCAAGGCGGACGCGGTCGCGTTGTACCGGTCGAGGCCGGGGGCGACGGTCAAGTCGGTCGCCGGTGATCTCGGGGTGAACACCGAGACGTTGCGGAACTGGATCCGGGCCGCCGACGGGCGCCGGCCCGGCGCCCACTCGACGCAGCCGGCCGCCGTGCTGGCCAGCGGTGACGACGTTCAGGCGGAGCTGGCCGCGGCCCGGAAGAGGATCCGCGAGCTGGAGGAAGAGCGCGACATTCTCCGCAAGGCGGCCCGGTATTTCGCGACGGAGACGCGCTGGTGACCCGCTGCCAGTTCGTTGAAGATCACCAGCGCCGTCACGGCGTGAAGCGGCTCTGCGACATCCTCGGCCTCTCCCGCTCGAGCTTTACTCCTGGCGCCGCACCGCGGCCGCAAGAGCGGCCCGGCAGACCGCCGAGGCCGGGCTCGCAGCCCGGATACGCAAGGCCCACCAGGAATCCGACGGCACTTACGGAGCCCCCAGGATCACCGCCGAGCTCCGTGACGAGGGCGGCCCGGCGGTCAACCACAAGCGGGTCGCCAGGATCATGCGGACCATCGGGCTCGAGGGAGTCCGCCTGCGCCGCCGGCACCGCACCACCCTCGCGGACCAAGCGGCGCCGAAGGCACCAGATCTGATCGGCCGTGACTTCACCGCGACCGAGGTGAACACCAAGTACGTCGGCGACATCACATATCTGCCGGTGAGCGGCTCGAAGCCGCTCTACCTCGCGACCGTCATCGACCTCGCCTCACGCCGGCTGGCCGGATGGGCCATCGCCGACCACATGCGGACAGAACTCGTCACCGACGCCCTCGCGGCAGCCGAGCGGACCCGCGGGAGCCTGACCGGAGCGGTGATGCACACCGATCACGGCTCGCAAGGCGGATTCAATCGGTCGTCGCAACACCAGCTACCTGGAGAGATAGGAGGTGCTCGTTGAGGGCTTCGGCGGGGGTCTTCCACCCGAGGGTCTTGCGGGGTCTGTTTTTGTTGAGGGTGGCGGCGACGGCCTGGAGTTCTTCGACGTCCCAGCGGGACAGGTCCGTGCCCTTGGGGAAGTATTGCCGCAGCAGACCGTTCGTGTTCTCGTTGGTGCCGCGCTGCCAGGGGCTGTGCGGGTCAGCGAAGTAGACCTGGAGCCCACTGTCGATGCGGAGTTGGGCGTGCTGGGCCAGTTCCGTGCCGCGGTCCCAGGTCAGTGACCTGCGTAGCTGCTCGGGCAGTGTGGTGATCGTGGCGGTGATCGCGTCCTTCACGGCCGCAGCGCCCCGGCCGGCCCATGCGGGTCCGTTCTTGGTGCGCGGTTCGGTACCGAAGCCCTCCATCCGCGGCAGGTGCAACAGCATCGTGAACCTGGTACTGCGCTCCACGAGCGTGCCGATCGCGGACCGGCCAGTGCCGATGATGAGATCGCCTTCCCAGTGGCCCGGGACAGCCCGGTCCTCGGCCTCGGCGGGCCGCTCGCTGATCAGCACATCAGCGGTCACATGCCCACGGATGCTCTGCCTGGAGCGTTCCCGCGGGACGCGCAGTGAGCGTCCGGTGCGCAGGCAGGCGACCAGCTCGCGCTTGAGCGCTCCGCGCCCCTGCACGTAAAGGGCCTGGTAGATGGCCTCCGGGGAGATGCGCATGGACTCATCATCGGGGAAGTCCACCTTGAGCCGCTGCGAAATCTGCTCCGGGCTCCACGCAGTGGCCCAGAGCCGGTCCTGCCGCCGCGGCTTGTTCCGGCCCTTCCACGGCGGCACCTGTGGACCCTCGATCGTCGTGCCGTCCACCCGCCTGGACGAGGGTTCCGGCCAGCCGCTCCTGGACGTAGTGGGGCAGGCGCTGGTTGGCCACCAGCTTGGCCGTCTTCGGCCGCTGAGCGCGCCGCTCGGCGTGCCACTGCGCCGGCGAGGCCCGGTATTCCAGATGGTAGGTCCGGGTCGAGGCGTTGCGCCGCAGCTCCCGCGAGATCGTCGAGGGCGAACGCCCCAGACGCAACGCGATCGCCCGCACGCCGAAGTCTCGGGCACGCAGCAGAGCGATCTCTTCCCGCTCGGCAAACGACAGGTATCGGCCCGAGACGGTCGGGGCCAGAGATGGATTCACCCCGCCAGCATGACGAAACCACCGCGACCCCACGGCCGGCGAGACCCCGATCGCAGCCGCCGCGTCCACTGAGCTCAGCCCGCTCGCGATCGCCTGCCAGAACCGGACCCGGTCCTCACGCCGGGCGACGCTCGGCCGACCAGGCGAAGGCATCTGCCCGCGATACTCCCGCACCGACCGCTGTCGATTCCCCACACCCATCCGCAAACCTCCAGCTCACAGAGGTGTTGCGACGACCGATTGAATCCGCCCAATACACGAGTAGGGCCTTCGCTGAAATCTGCAGGTCAGCAGGGGTCCGGCAGAGCATGGGCGCGATCGGGTCCAGCGCGGACAACGCCGCCGCGGAAAGCTTCAACGCCGCCTTCAAGAGAGAAACGCTCAAAGGCCGCAAAGGCTGGTCGAACGAGCATGAAGCGCGACTCGACGCCTTCCGCTGGCTGACCCGATACAACACCCGCCGCCGGCACTCCCGCCTCGGCCAGCGATCTCCGATCGCCTACGAGAACGACCTCCAACCAGCAGCAACTACCCTGAGTGGTTGTTTTTGAAGGCTGGTTTTGGGGTCTGGCTGGCTGGATGATCTGGGTCGTGGGCTCTGGTGGGGTGGGCCGGCGGTACTGCCGTGAGT
>NZ_JBSGZI010000140.1:0-16802 GCF_053610945.1 Streptomyces sp. NPDC054849 | reverse complement strand
GCGGGCATCCCGCGCGTCGACCCCCCGAAGGTCGACTCCCCGGCCACGGCCAGGATCCCGGAACTCGAACTGGCCGGCGTCGGCGCCCGCGGCGGCGACAACGCCATCCGCCTCGGCTCCGACATCTCGGATCCGGTCCACGCGATGGACAACGCCACACCCACCACGCGCGGCATCGACACCACGCCCACCGCCCGCGCCGGCGACCACGGCACGCCGGGCGGACACGCGGGCGACAACCTGCCCCGCAACGACCTGGACAACACTCCGCGCGGCGACTCGGGCCGCCCGGCCGGCCCCGGTACCGGCGCAGCCCACACCGACGGCCCCGGCTCCGGAGCCACACACACGGACGGGCCCAGCGGCGCGGGCCACACGGACGGCCCGTCCACGGGCGGCGCCCACGTGGACGGCCCCGGCACAGGCGGCAACCACCTCCCGGATAACCCTGGGGCGGGCGGCGTGGACGACGCGGCGCGCGCCGACGCCGCCGCTGGCGGCCGCGGCGACGACGGCGAAGGGCCGCTGACCCCGGAGCGACGCAAGGAGCTTCAGGACAAGCACGTCTGGCTCGCGAACAACAACGAGACTTGGCGTTCGACGTACTACAACACGCTCAACCGCCGCAAGCGCGTCGAGACGCTTGTGGACGGTGTGGAGCTGCCTCAGCTGACCAAGGACGCAGACGGCAACCTGATCTCCGTCCACGACCTGCCAAACGGTCCGCGCGAGGCCCGGCTGACTCCAACCCCCTTCAAGCTCGACACGGTCCCCGAGGGGAACCTGACGGAGCTTCACAAGGCCATGGCTGACCGTCGTGTGTCGGTCAACCTCACCAATGCCGAGGTGAAGCTGAAGGAGCTGGACAGCCAGGCCAACCGCGATGCCGTCGCGGAGGCGCGCAAGGCCTTCGACGCGCGTCTCCCCGGTGTCGACAACAACAGCAAGATCTCTGAGGCCCTCGGCAACAAGACCGCGGTGCTCCACGTGATCCCGGAGGCGTTCCCGAAGGCGGACATCATCCATCTTCCGAAGACGCCAAACGGAGCCAACATGTTCGACGGGGCCTACAAGCTTCCTGACGACTGGCGCCTGATCGTGGAGGAGAAGGCCCCGGCCAACGGTCCGGACTGGCGTCAGGGCAAGGCCGACCCCGACCCTCTCGATCTGACCGACCACGGTGGTGCCCAGGGGATGCGGGTGCAGCAGGGCACCCGGCCGTACATCCGCACCATCCTGGCCGAGATGACGTCCCGGGGCGGCAAGGACGCGGAGATCGCCGCCGATCTCCGCGCCGCGCTGAAGGCCGGACGTCTGAAGTACGTCCTGGTCAAGGCCAAGGAAGACCTCAACGGCAACGGCGAATACGCTGGTGGCTCGCTCGAGGAATTCGTCTATTAGCCAGAGGAGAGCTTGATGGCAACGCGTATCCCGCGCCATGACTTCCGTACGGACAATGCCGCCGAAGCCATGGCGCCGGTCATCGCAGCGGCGCAGGAAGCCGTCGAAGGGATGGAGACCTCCGAGGACGACCGCTACGACGCGTTGACCTTCACGCTGGGCGCAGCGAAGTGGCGCTGCCTCCAGGACCCCAGTTCGGACGAGCTCGAGACCTGGGAGTCCTGGGTACTTGCGATGCAGGTGGGCTCCGCCCTTTTCGCCGCGGGTACGGCGCAGGAGGGACCTGTTCCGCTGCGGGTCGGGACCCTGGACGAAGTCCGCAGGCTCCCCGCCACCGGCCCGCAGGACTACCTGCACGCCGGGAACTGGCTCACTGCCTTCTACCTGGCGGTGATCTGCCGCGAGAACGACCGGCTGAAGCAGCTCGCCCAGGTGCCGGTGGAGTTTCTGCGGGCTTCCGGTGCGGAGTTCGACGAGTACGTCTATGCCTGGATCGAGACGCTCCAGAACTTCTGGTTCGGCCGCCCGGAGACATGGAACACCCTGGTCACCGCGGTCCAGGGCACCGCTCCGGAGCAAGCCCGTATCGCAGACGCCGATCTGATGCTGAAGATCCTCTATCCGCCACTCGAGCTCTTCCAGCTCTACCTGCGCCGTGAGGACCAGGCGTTCACCGATTCCCTCGTCCAGGCCCTGACCTGGCACAAGGAGTACTGGACCGCCAACGAGGCCCGCTCCCTGAGCGGCGACGGCCTCGTCGCCCTGGCCCCCCTCGCCATCGCGTGCATGGCCTACGACGCAGACATGACGATCGGGGTCGAGTCCGACTACCTGCCCAAGCACCTGATCAAGCACTCGTGGGTGGGCGAGTTCACCACGTGACGCCAAGGGTGAAGCGGTTCGCGGGCGCCGGCGGCGGCGCGGTGGAGTGCCCCTTGTTCTGACGCCCGGTCCGTAAAGTTAGGCGGACCCCCTCCCCTGCGGGCGTTCGAGCAGTCGGACTTGTGGTGCTTCGTCATGGTGCGGCTGGACCAGGGTCGCCGACCAGATTCCCCGGTCGGCTATCGGTTCTTCATGGAAGCCCGGGGCTGGACGGCACGGTTAGCAAGGTAGAGCCCTTCGACCTGGTGATGGAGGAATTCGAGAATCTCCCCATCGCCATCGGGCGCGTGATCGCAAAAGCGGAAGCCAATGTGGGTGTCGCGCACTCTTGCCCCTCGGCGCGCGCTGCACCGTGGATCCGCGTGCAGAGCGGCTGGAGACCTGAGAGGCCATGGTCAACACGCAGCGGGAGTCGACCGTGTTCGCCACCGTGTGCGCGGACGAGGGCCGTGGGGTGCCGGATCAACCGTGCGATGCGCACGCTGCCGGCCGAAGGCTCGGCGAGCCTCACCGACCTGGGCATCACATGGCTCACCACGTCTGGCTCGCCATGGTCTGCCGCGACCGGGAGCGGCTGACCGCGCTTGCCGAAGTCCCGCTCCGCCGCATCGTATCCGGCGGCTACGACCTTCGTCTCGCACTGGGTGAACGCCCTTCAGACCCACTGGCTCCAGGCCCGGTTCTGGTGGAGAAGCTCTCCACGACTGGATCGACGCATTCCTCACCTGACAAGTGACAGGACAACCTGGCGCGGTGCGCCGGGCGTAGGCATGACGAGGTCGGTGCATGGCGCCGCAAGGGCATGGGCACGCGCCCGGCGCCGACATCCTCGTAGAGGGCACACGTGATCAACGGTGTTCCCCGCCATCTCGTGACCGGGGCCGACAGCCGGCTTCGCCGGGCGGCTGAGCACGTCGGTGGCGCCCCGAGTCGACAACCTCGAAGTCTCGGCGGTGGCAATCGACTTCGCGTTCAGCACCGCCGTCCTCGCCTCAGGCGTTCGACGGACGACGCGTACGAGCAGTTCTCCTATCCCTGGGTGGACGTACAGCAGACGTAATGGTCCCGGCAGCCGGGTCTGGTGGACAAGTTGACGGTTCCCGCCATACAGGTGGGCTCCGCCGCCTTCGCCGCCGCCTCCACGGAGCGGTCCTCGAAGGAGCCGAAGCCTGCCCAGCTGGTGATCCGCGTCCGTTGCCATGGTTACGGGTAGTCAGCATGCAGCTTTGCTGATCACGCTTCGTAGTGGACCGCCGCTCGAGGCAGCGCCCAGAACCGACAGGCAGGAGTTCCGATCTGCACAGACACTCCGCCAGAAGGAGAGACGGATGGATCGGATTTGCACTGCCCGGGTCATTGCTGCACTCGCCGCAACGGCCGCGTTGGCCGTCTTACCTGCCGCCGAGGCGCGCGCCAGTGCGGTCGGCTCCACGCCCGTGGCCACCTTCGACTACCAAGTCGGAGGCGTCACGATGAAGGTCCCCACAGGCTGCATGTTCACCCACATCGTCCGCGGCGAGGGCAAGAACATCACTTACCAGAACGCCGGCGTCGACTGCGGCTTCGTCGGAGCGCTCAACGCCGGCTTCTGCAACTGGCGCATCGATTTCACCTACGCGGACACCGACAACAAGACCTACCGCACCTCCCGCGGCAAGACCCACACCGAATGCAAGATCAACCCGATGTGAGACAACGCACCGCAGAAGCTTCCCCGCTACGGCAAGGCCTGCGCCCACCTCAACATCAACGGCGTCCGCCGGGTCAGCCAGTGCCACCACATCACGAAGTGAGCCGCATGAGTACCCAGTCCACTCCCGAAGACCCCGCCTGGGAGGCCAGACGCCGCCGCGCCGGCATCGTCGCCTTTCTCGCCGGCGTCGCCACGACTTTCCTCTCCTTCGCCCTCCTTCCCGGACTCCCCCACGTCATCGACTGGGGTGCGATCATCGTCTCGCTCGCCGTCGGCGGCCTGACACGGTGGGCATGGCTGGGACGCCTTGCGAAAAAGCGCGCTGATCTGGGATAAAGGCCGAACAGCCACGCGCCTGCACGGTTGAGTCAGCTCTTCCGGAGGCAGGCTTACGCCTCCTCGCTGCGGACTTCCGCAAGGTGCAGTTCAGGCTCTGGGACCGATTGCTGCCGGTCCAGCTCCTCGATCGTTTCGCTGATCTGGCGGCAGTGGCAGCCCGTGGCTCGGGCCTGGGTGGCATCGTCCGCGTGGACCGCGGCGTGAAAATCCGTATCGGAAAAGGCGCACACGGGGAGGTCAGTCCACGGAAAGACGTCACAGCGGCGCTCTCCTCGGGCGGCGTCCGGGAGTTCACCGATGGTGGTGCGGCCCCGCGGCGAGACCACCCCAGCCGTCGCGCGCGCCGATTGGCCCCGGAAATAGCAAAAGCCCCAGGTCACGGCGAGTGAGTCCTGGGGCTTCTACAGAGCCGCCTTCGGGATTCGAACCCGAGACCTACGCATTACGAGTGCGTTGCTCTGGCCAACTGAGCTAAGGCGGCACCGCTGGTCAGACAAGTATTCCCTCGAAGAGGGGCGCTTATCAGCAGCGGCGCCAAGTCTACAGGGTCTGGACGGGTGCCCTGAACCGGGTTCTGTGGGGGTGAGTCGCGGGTCACATAGCGGGGCGGATGCGGTGTATCCGGTACATCCTTCTACTGCGCGTCCCCGAAAGGGTGCGGGATCCCGAGCTCCGCCGGGCCGAGGGCGTCGGGGTGAGCCGCCACGCGGACACCTCGTTCCGGTGCCGGCGGCCTCAGCACTTCTTGCCGTCCTCCGGCGCCTTGCCCTCCAGCAGGTAGCGGTTGATCGCGGTGTCGATGCAGGCGCTGCCGCGCCCGTACGCCGTGTGGCCGTCGCCGTCGTAGGTGAGGAGGGTGCCCGAGTCGAGTTGGCCGGCCAGCCCCTGCGCCCACTTGTACGGGGTCGCCGGGTCGCGGGTGGTGCCCACGACCACGATCGGCGGTGCGCCCTTCGCGGCGAGCGGCTTCGCCTTGCCCGTCGCCTTCACCGGCCAGTACGCGCAGTTCAGCGAGGCCCAGGCCAGGCCCGCGCCGAAGACCGGGGAGGCCTTCTGGAAGGACGGCAGGGCGGCGTCGACCGCCTCCGGGCCGCTGAAGGCCGGGGGCTGGTCGAGGCAGTTGACGGCGGCGTTCGCGAACATCAGATTGGCGTACTTGCCGTCCGCCCCGCGCTCGTAGTAGCTGTCGGCCAGGCCCAGCAGGGCCGCCCCGTCGCCGTTCATCGCCGCCGTGAGCGCCTCGCGCAGCCGCGGCCAGGCGCTCTCGTCGTACAGCGCCGCGATCACGCCGGTCGTCGCGAGGGACTCGCCCAGCGGGCGGGCCGCGTCCCCGGTGTCCACGGGCTGGGCGTCGACCTTGCGGAAGAACTCCTTCAGCCGCGCCGTCACGGCGTCCGGACCGCCGGTGCCGAGCGGGCAGTCGGCCTGCTTCGCACAGTCCTCGGCGAAGGCGGTGAAGGCCGTCTCGAAGCCCGCCGTCTGATCCCGGTTGAGTTCGAGTGCGGGCCGGGACGGGTCCATCGCGCCGTCCAGGACCAGCCGGCCGACCCGGTCGGGGAAGAGGTCCGCGTACGTCGCGCCCAGGAAGGTGCCGTACGAAGCCCCGACGTACGTGAGCTTCTCGTCGCCGAGCACCGCGCGCAGCAGGTCCATGTCCCGGGCGGCGTCGACGGTGGAGACGTGCGGCAGCACCCGCTGCGAGCGCTTCTGGCAGCCGGCTGCGAACTCCTTGAAGGCCGCCACCAGCAGAGCCCGCTCGGCCGGGTCATCGGGCGTCTGGTCCACCTGTGTGTACTTGTCCATCGACGGGCCGGTCAGGCACTCGACGGGGCTGCTGCGTTCCACCCCGCGCGGGTCGAAGGAGACCATGTCGTACTGAGCGCGGACGGCCGCGGGATAGCCGATGCCCGCGTACGCCTGGAGGTAGCCGATGCCGGAGCCGCCCGGGCCGCCCGGATTGACCACCAGAGAGCCGAGCCGCTTGCCGGGGCCGGTGGCGACCCGGCGGGCCACTGCGATGTCGACGTCCTGGCCGGAGCCGGGGTTCGCGTAGTCCAGCGGGGCCTTCATGGTGGCGCACTGGAATCCGGGGACACCGCAATCGCGCCACGCCAGCTTCTGCCCGTAGTACGGGCGCAGCGCGGCCGCATCGGGGGACGGCTGCGCCGAGGGCGCACCGGACTCCCCTCCGGAGGACGCGGCGGCCCGGGGTCCCCCCGACCCGCCGGAGGTGCAACCGGAGAGCAGCAGCCCGGCGGCTGCGATCACGGTCCCGGTGGTACGCAGCAGGCGACTGGTGTCCATCCCCGGAGCGTACGGCCTGTCGGAGGCGGCCAGGAGGGCTTCCTGCACCGGACGGCCGCGCGCCTTCCGTTGTCTGCGCAGGGCTGGGCACGGACCGTGCCGCTCCCGGCCCGCGGCAGCCGGTCCGCCCGTACGGGTGAGCCGGTCAACCGGGCGTGGACCCACACGGCGGCCCGCGGTGCCCACAGGCCGCTGTCCGGCCGAGGCAGCCCAGCCGGACAGCGGCCGGGTGGGCGGACCGTGCCGATCAGCAGCCCGGCGGTGGGCACCTGGCCGAACGGCAGCTGGGCGGTGGTCAGCCTGCGCGCAGCGACATCGTCATCGCCTCGACCGCGAGGAGCGGGGCCACGTTGCGGTCGAGCGCGTCCCGGCAGGCGATGATCGCCTCGATCCGGCGCAAGGTCCGCTCGGGGCCCGAGGCGCGGGCGATCCGGTCGAGGTCCGGTCGTATCTCCTCATTGGCGATGGCCACGGACGAGCCGAGCTGCAGGGCCAGGACATCCCGGTAGAAGCCGGTGAGGTCGGTCAGCGCCAGGTCGAGGGTGTCGCGCTGGGTACGGGTGCGGCGGCGCTTCTGCCGGTCCTCCAGCTCCTTCATCACGCCCGCCGTGCCGCGCGGCATCCGGCTGCCGGCGCCGGCACCGGCTCCGAGCGCGGTCCGCAGCTCCTCGGTCTCCTTGGTGTCGACCTCCTCCGCGACCTGCTTGGCGTCCTCCCCGGCGGCGTCGACCAGCTCCTGAGCGGCCTTGAGACAGCCGCCCACGTCATCGATGCGCAGCGGGAGCTTCAGCACGGCGGCCCGGCGGGCCCGTGCGGTCTCGTCGGTCGCGAGCCGGCGGGCCCGGTCGATATGCCCCTGGGTCGCCCGGGCGGCGGCCGCGGCGGCGGTGGGCTCGATGCCGTCGCGCCTGACCAGGAGGTCGGCGACGGCCTCGACGGGCGGGGTGCGCAAGGTCAGGTGGCGGCAGCGGGAACGGATCGTGGGCAGCACGTCCTCCAGCGAGGGCGCGCACAGCAGCCACACCGTCCGTGGAGCGGGCTCCTCCACCGCCTTGAGGAGCACGTTGCCGGCGCCTTCGGTGAGCCGGTCGGCGTCCTCCAGGACGATGACCTGCCAGCGGCCGACGGCAGGGGAGAGCTGGGCCCGGCGGACCAGGTCGCGGGTCTCCTTCACACCGATCGACAGCAGATCGGTGCGGACGATCTGCACATCGGAGTGCGTTCCGATGACGGTGGTGTGGCAGCCGTCGCAGAAGCCGCAGCCCGGCTCGCCGCCGAGGGCGCGGTCGGGGCTCGTGCACTGCAGGGCGGCCGCGAACGCCCGGGCGGCGGTGGACCGCCCGGAGCCGGGTGGTCCGGTGAACAGCCAGGCGTGGGTCATCTTGGACGCCGCGGGCGGCGCGGTCCCGTCCGAGATGGCCGTGACCAGCGCATCGGCGTCGCGGGCGGCGGCGGCCAGCTGCGTCTGGACCCGCTCCTGTCCCACCAGGTCGTCCCATACGGGCATCCCGCCCACCACCTTTCACTCTCCGTGCACCCATTGTGGCGGGCGCCACCGACAATCCGGTCCAGCCAGGTCAGCGGCGGCGGCGCGATCCGCGCTCGCCCTCGTCGCCGTCCTCGTCGTCCCGGCGGAGGCCCAGCAGTTCGTCCGCCAGCGTCGGCAGATCGTCCAGCGGGGTCTCCTCGGCCCAGTCCGAGCGCGCACGGCGCGGCCGGCCGTCCTCGTCGACAACGGGCAGCTCCCGCGTCCGGTCGTTGCCGGAGTCACGGAAGATGCCCGAAGGCACCCGGTCGGCCGGGTTCTCCTCGGGACGCCGGGCCGTCGGCCGCGAAGCGGACCTGGCCCGGCCGGCGCCGCCGCCGCTGCCCTGCTGTCCCGCCTGACCGCCCGCCTGCGGGGCGGCCGGGCGTACGGGCGGCAGGACCGCCGTCTCGTCAGCCGGGCGCACGGGCGGCAGCACCGTGGTCTCCTCGGCGGACGCCGGGTCGCTCTTCGGCACCGGAACGGTCTGCGTGACGTCGTCCGGCTGGACGACCCGCTTGACCACGGGCGTCTCGATCGTCACGGCGTCGTCGGGGTGCGGCCCCTTCGTCATGTCGGCCTTGGGAGCGGGTGCGGGGGCAGGCGCGGGTGCAGGTGCCGGGGCGGGCGTCGGCGTGGGCGCGACCGCAGGAGCCGCCGCAGCCGAAGCAGCCGCCGCAGCAGCAGCCGCGGCCTTCGCCGCCGCCTCGGCCGACGCGGCCTCCACCTGCCGGCGGGCCTCCTCGGCCTTCAGCAGGGCCTCCTCGGCCCGCCGCTGCTTCTCCAGGCGCCGCTCCTCGGCCTCGGCCCGCAGCCGGGCCTCCTCCTCGGCCTGCCGGCGCAGCCGCTCCTCTTCCGCCGCACGCGCCCGCTCCTCGGCCTCCAGGCGCAGCCGCTCTGCCTCGGCCCGGGCCCGGGCCTCCTCCTCGGCGCGCAGCCGCTCCTCCTGGGCCTTGCGTGCAGCCTCCGCCTCGGCCTTGATCCGCGCTTCCTCGGCCTCGCGGGCCTGGCGGGCCTCCTCCTCAGCCCGGAGCCGCTCCTCCTCCGCCTTGCGCGCCGCCTCTGCCTCGGCCTTGCGCCGGGCCTCCTCCTCGGCGAGGCGCCGGGCCTCCGCCTGGGCGGCCACCTCGGCCTCGGAGAGCGGAAGCATCCGGTCGAGGCGGTGCCGTACGACGGTGGTCACCGAGTCCGGGTCCTGGCCGGCGTCGACCACCAGGTAGCGGCCAGGGTCGGACGCGGCAAGGGTCAGGAACCCGGACCGCACCCGCTGGTGGAACTCCGCCGGCTCCGACTCCAGCCGGTCCGGCGCCTCCGTGAACCGCTCCCGTGCCGCCTCCGGGGACACGTCGAGCAGCACGGTCAGGTGCGGGACGAGCCCGTCGGTGGCCCAGCGCGAGATCCGGGCGATCTCCGTCGGGGACAGGTCGCGGCCGGCGCCCTGGTAGGCCACGGAGGAGTCGATGTAGCGGTCCGAGATGACCACCGCGCCGCGCTCGAGGGCGGGGCGCACCACCGTGTCCACGTGTTCCGCCCGGTCGGCGGCGTACAGCAGTGCCTCGGCGCGGTTCGAGAGTCCGGCCGAGGAGATGTCGAGCAGGATCGAGCGGAGCCGCTTGCCGACGGGGGTGGCCCCCGGCTCGCGCGTCACGACCACCTCGTGGCCCTTGCCCCGTATCCAGTCGGCCAGCGCCTCCACCTGGGTGGACTTGCCGGCTCCGTCGCCGCCCTCCAGGGCGATGAAGAAGCCGGTGGCGGACGCCGCCTGGACGGGCTCCCCGCCGCGCAGCGCCTCGCGCAGGTCGCGCCGCAGCGGTACGCCCCTGCGGTCGTCGGCCTTCGTGAGCACCACCACGGCGACCGGCAGCAGCAGGGCGCCGACCAGCATAAGGGTGTAGGCGGCGCCGCCGTGGGAGAAGACGATCTCGGCACCGGTCAGCCGGTGCGGGCCGATCGCGCCGGCCAGGACCGGGGCGACGACGGCGCCCAGCGCCACGGCCACCCGTACGACCGCCTGGAGGTGCTCGGTGACCCGGGCCCGGCGGAACTCCTCGGTCTCCTGGTCGAGCAGGGTGTGGCCGGTGTTCGCCGCGACGCCTGCGGCCGTGCCGGCGAGCAGCGAGAGGAACAGCACGGTCGCCGTGTCCGGGACGAGCCCGGTCAGCAGCAGCGCGAGCCCGGTCACCGCTATGGCGAGGGCCAGCAGCCGCCGCCGGGACAGGGCGGGAAGCACCTTGCCGGCCTGGCCGGCGCCGATGCCGGCGGCGGTGCCGCCGACCAGTGCGAGGACGAACAGCGCGAACGTTGCCGGGCCGCCGCCCAGGTCGAAGGCGTGCAGCACGGCCACGGAGACGGCACAGGACACCGCTGCGGCGACGGCGGCGCAGGTCAGCACCAGCAGGGGAATGGCGCCCGTACGGCCCTTGTCCGGGCGGTCGCCCGCCTTGGGGGCGCGCAGGCCCTCCAGCGGGGAACGGGGACGCGGGGTCGCCCCGGTGGGCAGCACCAGCGGGAGCAGCAGCGAGACCGACGCGGCGAAAAGGCCGGAGGCCACGTACGAGCCGAGCGCGGCCTGGTTCGCGGCGAACCAGGCCACGCCGAGGCCGAGCGCCTTGCCGACCAGGGTCGCGGCGAGCAGCGCGGCCGCAGCGACGGGCAGCGCCGCGAAGGCCGTGCGCAGGGTCAGCCGCCGCAGCGCGTCCAGGTGATCCGGGAGCGGCCGTACGGTCGCGCCCTCCGGGGGCGGCGCGGGCAGCAGCGCGGGCGCCGCGCTCTCCTTGGCCAGCGTCCACAGCCGCTCGGCGGCGCCGGAGACGAAGACGGTGGCCAGCAGCACGGTGAGCGCGTGGGCGGGGATCCAGTCGAGCCAGAGCGGAGCGACGACGAAGAGCCCGAGGCGGACCCCGTCGGCGCCGATCATCGTCCAGCGGCGGTCCAGCTTGCCGCCCGAGCCGAGGAGGCCGGACAGCGGGCCGAGGAGGACCGCCCCGAAGAGCAGGGTGGCGAGGATCCGGACGCCGAAGACGGCGGCGACGGCGAGGGCCGCGCCGCGGTATCCGCCGCCGAAGGCCCCCTCCGTGGCGGCGGCCTGGAGGGCCAGCAGCACCAGTACCAGCAGCGCGAGGGCATCGCCGATGCCGCTCACCAGCTGGGCGCTCCACAGTCGGCGCAACCTGGGGGTGCGCAGCAGTGCGCGCACCGCACGCTCGCGGGAATCCGCGGCTAGGGCTTCGTCGTAGGTGGGGTTTGCCGGGGCGGTCACGACCGTTGGCTGCTCGGCTCGCGTCATCCGCCCAGCCTATCCGCTGCGCCTGGTGGGTGCGGAAGCCTGTGGACAAGCCCGGGTGTGACCCCGGACCCACCGAGCGGGACTCCACCCGCGCTCCAGACGCAGCCGAGCACGCCCGGCGGGCGGGCGCTGCCGCGGAGAGGCGCACGCGGCGAGGCCGGAAGATCCGGGCTGCGGTAACGGGCAGGGCCCCGTGCGGTGTGCACGGGGCCCTGCCCGGAATCGGTCGGAAGGCGGAGGCTACTCGTCCGCCGGGGCGGCGGCCACCTTCTTCGCCGTCGCCTTCTTCGCCGTCGTCTTCTTCGCGGCCGTGGTGGTCTTGGCCACCGTCTTCTTGGCCACCGTCTTCTTCGCGGCAGCGGTCTTCGTCGCCGTCGCCTTCTTCGCCGGGGCCTTCTTGGCGGGAGCCTTCTTCGCCACCTTCTTGGCCGGGGCCTTCGCCCGCTTCTCCGCGAGCAGCTCGTAGCCCCGCTCCGGCGTGATCGTCTCGACGTCGTCGTCCCGCCGCAGCGTCGCGTTCGTCTCGCCGTCCGTCACGTACGGCCCGAAGCGGCCATCCTTGACCACCACCGGCTTCTCGCTCACCGGGTCCGTGCCCAGTTCCTTCAGCGGCGGCTTGGCCGCCGCGCGGCCCCGCTGCTTCGGCTGCGCGTAGATCGCGAGCGCCTCGTCCAGGGTGATCGAGAAGAGCTGGTCCTCGGTCTCCAGCGACCGCGAGTCCGTGCCCTTCTTCAGGTACGGGCCGTAGCGGCCGTTCTGGGCCGTGATCTCCACACCCTCCGCGTCCACGCCGACCACGCGCGGCAGCGACATCAGCTTCAGCGCGTCGTCGAGCGTGACGGTGTCCAGGGTCATCGACTTGAAGAGCGAGGCCGTCCGCGGCTTGACCGCGTTCTTGCCGGTCTTCGGCGTGCCCTCGGGCAGGATCTCCGTCACGTACGGCCCGTAGCGACCGTCCTTGGCGACGATCTCGTTCCCGCTGACCGGGTCCTTGCCCAGCTCGAACTCGCCGCTCGGCTTCGCGAACAGCTCCTCCGCGTACTCGACCGTCAGCTCGTCCGGAGCCATGTCGTCCGGTACGTCGGCCCGCTGGTGGCCCTCGGCGTCCTTCTCACCGCGCTCCACGTACGGCCCGTAGCGGCCGACCCGCAGCACGATCCCCTCGCCGACGGGGAAGGAGGAGATCTCCCGGGCGTCGATCGCGCCCAGGTCCGTGACCAGCTCCTTCAGACCGCCCAGGGCGTCGCCGTCCGCCGGGACGGGCGCCGTGGCGTCCTCCGCGCCGAAGTAGAAGCGCTTCAGCCACGGCACGGACTGGGCCTCGCCCCGCGCGATGCGGTCGAGGTCGTCCTCCATCTTCGCGGTGAAGTCGTAATCGACGAGCCGCCCGAAGTGCGTCTCGAGCAGGTTCACCACGGCGAACGACAGGAAGGACGGCACGAGCGCCGTGCCCTTCTTGAAGACGTAGCCGCGGTCGAGGATGGTGCCGATGATCGACGCGTACGTCGACGGTCGGCCGATCTCGCGCTCTTCGAGCTCCTTGACCAGCGAGGCCTCGGTGTAGCGGGCCGGCGGCTTGGTCGAGTGCCCGTCCGCCGTGATCTCCTCGGCGGCGAGCGAGTCGCCCTCCGCGACCTGCGGCAGCCGCTTCTCGCGGTCGTCGAGCTCGGCGTTCGGGTCGTCGGCGCCCTCGACGTACGCCTTCATGAAGCCGTGGAAGGTGATCGTCTTGCCGGAGGCGGTGAACTCGGCGTCGCGCCCGTCCGAGGCGCGGCCGCCGATCTTCACGGTGACGCTGTTACCGACCGCGTCCTTCATCTGGGAGGCGACGGTCCGCTTCCAGATCAGCTCGTACAGGCGGAACTGGTCGCCGGTCAGACCCGTCTCGGCCGGAGTGCGGAAACGATCACCCGAAGGCCGGATCGCCTCGTGCGCCTCCTGCGCGTTCTTGACCTTGCCGGCGTAGACGCGCGGCTTCTCCGGCAGGTAGTCGGCCCCGTAGAGCTGGGTGACCTGCGCCCGCGCCGCCGACACCGCGGTGTCGGACAGCGTGGTGGAGTCCGTACGCATGTAGGTGATGAAGCCGTTCTCGTACAGCTTCTGCGCCACCTGCATCGTCGCCTTCGCGCCGAAGCCCAGCTTGCGCGAGGCCTCCTGCTGGAGCGTCGTCGTACGGAAGGGGGCGTACGGGGAACGGCGGTACGGCTTGGACTCGACCGACCGGACGGCGAACGAGGTGTCGGCCAGCGCGGCGGCGAGCGCCCGGGCGTTCGCCTCGTCGAGGTGCAGCACCTCGCTCTTGAGCTGCCCGTTCGAGCCGAAGTCACGGCCCTGCGCGACGCGCCTGCCGTCCACCGTGTTCAGGCGGGCGACCAGGGTCGAGGGGTCGGAGGCGTCACCGGCGCGGCCGGTGGAGAAGGTTCCGGTCAGGTCCCAGTACTCGGCGGAGCGGAAGGCGATGCGCTCGCGCTCCCGCTCGACGACGAGGCGGGTGGCCACCGACTGGACGCGCCCGGCCGACAGCCGCGGCATGACCTTCTTCCAGAGGACCGGCGAGACCTCGTAGCCGTAGAGGCGGTCGAGGATGCGGCGGGTCTCCTGGGCGTCGACCATGCGCTGGTTCAGCTCGCGCGGGTTGGCGACGGCGTCCCGGATCGCGTCCTTGGTGATCTCGTGGAAGACCATCCGGTGGACGGGGACCTTGGGCTTGAGGACTTCCTGCAGGTGCCACGCGATGGCTTCGCCCTCGCGGTCCTCATCGGTGGCGAGGAAGAGTTCGTCGGACTCGGCCAGGAGCTCCTTGAGCTTCCTGACCTGGGCCTTCTTGTCCGCGTTGACGACATAGATCGGCTGGAAGTCGTGCTCGACGTCCACGCCGAGGCGGCGGACCTCGCCGGTGTACTTGTCGGGAACCTCGGCCGCGCCGTTCGGGAGGTCGCGGATGTGCCCGACGCTCGCCTCGACGACGTATCCCGGGCCGAGGTAGCCCTTGATCGTCTTCGCCTTGGCTGGGGACTCGACGATGACGAGTCGGCGGCCGCCCTTTGCGGTCTCGCTAGTCGGGGACAACTTGGCTCTTCTCTCCGGTCGGCACTCGGTCGCGGTACGGCGACGCTGCGGAGTGTGACGGTACAACCCGCCCCCGTGTCAAACGGCAGAAGCCCGCAACGGCCACTCGAACGGTAACCCGACAAGTGCCGTTTCTGCCGCCCGGATGCCGCGCCGGACCGTCGGCGATCACCGGGCC
Source organism: Streptomyces sp. NPDC054849 (assembly GCF_053610945.1). Lineage (NCBI taxonomy): Bacteria > Bacillati > Actinomycetota > Actinomycetes > Kitasatosporales > Streptomycetaceae > Streptomyces > Streptomyces sp. NPDC054849. Next base: position 2,125 of record NZ_JBSGZI010000140.1, on the reverse strand, counting down.
GGGTGGCCGGAAGGCCGTCCGGCCCCGCTCCCGCACCCTCTCCCACGTCGGGTTTTTCCGCCGGATAACCGTCGGGGCCCAACCCCCGCGCCCCGATGTCACGGACCCGGTCTCGGCGGCGCGCGGCGCGGCTCCCCGCGGGCCGGGCGGCCGCGCCGCCTGCGAACGCGGCCGACGGTCCGGCCACGACGGGGCGCACGCCCTCGGGCGGCGGCGTGCGGCGGCGAGCGCGCGCCCCCGCCACGGCCGCAGAACGGCCCCGAACAGCGGGAACACGGTCGCCGCGAAGATCGCCGCACCGTTTTCCGCGCCGCTCCCCCACCTCTGGGACCACCGTCGGGATCCCCCCGGATGCCGCTGCGCTCGACACCGGCAGCCCCGGGGATACGCCGTGCGAACCTCGGGTCACATGCCGGTGCCCACTACTGCGCGGGGCGCGCCACGGGCTCCAGGAAACCCTGCTCGACCAGCATCCGGATGGCCTCCGGAGTCCGGTCCCGCAGCACGACCGGGTCCTCCTGCACCAGCTGCGCGATCGCGTCCAGGATCCGGCCCGCGCTCAGTGAGCCGTCACACACTCCGGCGAAGCCGGCGCCGACCGTGTCGACCTTGGTGGCGCGCCGCATCCCGCGGTTCTGCCGGAGCACGACATGCTCCGGGTCCTCCGCGCCGGGCGCACCGACCTGCTCCTGGACCACTTCCTCGGCCAGCACGAAACAGGCCTCGAGCAGGGCCGCGTCGTCGTGCTCCCGCAGGTAGTCCTGGCGGGCGAAGTGGGCCAGGACGGCATCGCCGAGCGGCTGCTCCACCGAGTGCGGCCACTCCTCGACCACGATCGATGGCTCGGCCGCGTCCGTCCGGCGCAAGGTGATCCATCCGAAGCCGACGGACTTGGTCTTGCGGGCCTCGAACTCGTCCAGCCAGTCCTCGTAGCGCCGCGCGTACTCGGCCGGGTCGGTCCGGTGGTCCCCCGCGTCGCGCAGCCACAGCTCCGCGTACTGCGTCACGTCCTGCTCGTCGCGCTGCACGATCCAGGCGTCGCAGCCGCGCGGAACCCAGGAGCGGAGCCGGTCGCGCCAGTCCTCGCCCTCCACGTGCTGCCAGTTGCCGAGGAACTGCGCGTACCCACCCGGGTTGAGCCGCGCACCCGCCTGCTGCACGAGGGTCCGGCACAGGTCGTCGCCGCCCATGCCTCCGTCCCGGTACGTCAGCCGGGCGCCGGGGGAGATCACGAACGGCGGGTTCGACACGATCAGGTCGTACGTCGCCTCGCCGACCGGTTCGAAGAGCGACCCGGGCAGCAGCTCGGCCTCCGGGGCGCCGGACAGGGCCAGCGTCAGACGGGTGAACTCCAGGGCCCGTGGGTTGACGTCGGTGGCGGTGACCCGGGTGGCGTGCTGTGCGGCGTGCAGTGCCTGGATGCCGGATCCGGTGCCGACGTCGAGGGCCGAGCCGACCGGGGTGCGGACGGTGATCTCGGCGAGTGTGGTGGAGGCGCCGCCGACACCGAGGACCACGCCCTCCTCGCGGCTGCCGATCCCGCCGGCCCCGCCGACGGAGCAGCCGAGGTCGGAGACGATGAACCAGTCCTCGCCGTCCGGGCCGCCGTACGGCCGCACGTCCACCGTGGCGTGCACCTCGTCGCCCTCGCGCCGCAACCATCCGTCGGCCAGGGCCGCCTCCACCGGCAGCGCGGCCGCGGCGTGCACGTACGGCTCCGGCTGCTGGAGCAGGAACAGCCGGATCAGGCTCGCGAGGGCTCCGTCGCGCGGGCCGCGGGTGGCGCGCAGGGCCGGGACGGTCTCGCTGCGGGCCAGTGCGGCGTAGGCGGGGGCGCCGAGCAGATCGAGCAGCCCGTCTGCGGTGAAACCGGCGTCGAGCAGGGCCTCGCGGAGCTCGGCGGCGCGGTCGGGCGTGGGAAGGCTGGTGGTACTCACGCGTCCATTGTGTCCGCTGGGGCCCGTCCTGCCGATCAGCCCGGGCCCAGAGGTGCGAAAGGGGGGGCGCCCGGCCGGCCCGGCCGCGCCCCCCCCGCGACCGGGGGCGCCTCAAACCCCCCCCCCCCCCGCCCGGCGCTTTAATAAAAAACACCACCCCCCCCAACCAACTCGATGGGGTATTGGGG
>NZ_JBSGZI010000139.1:0-16947 GCF_053610945.1 Streptomyces sp. NPDC054849 | reverse complement strand
GTCTTCGATGACGTGGGCGACGTCGAAGACGGGTGGGGCGGCGGAGCAGAGCAGGTAGAGAGTCCTGGTGGTCATGCCGCCATATGATCATATCGATTGATCTCGACCAAGGTTGAGGGAGCCCTGGCCCTGGGTGGGCAGGACCGTGGCTGCTGCTGCCGACGGTCGCCGTCGGACGAGCCGTGCGATCCCGTCCGCAGGAGCGGGAGGGGCGGGAGGGACAGGAGTGGGCAGGAGGGAGCCGGTCTTCAAGGCGGTTACCCGCCGAAGGGAAGCCGCATTCCTGGGGTATCCGGCCAACTTGCGCGTGCGCCCCTGCACGCCCCCCGCAGTGACGTTCCATCTCCCGTGTACGGGGGCAGCCGCCTGGTGCTGCTGGTTCGTCCACCGAGGAGAGCACAAGATGACGAAGGTCCTGGTCCTGCACAGCGTCAGCCTGGTCCGGTCCGCCCTGGCCGCACTGCTGAGATCGGAAGGGCCCTTCGAGGTCACATCGGCGGGCTGGCGGACCGCGGCGCGCCAGGCCGAGTCCTTACGGCCAGATGTGACGGTCGTCGACCTCGACTGTCCGGGGACGACGGCGGTCCTGGCCGACAGCGGGCGCGCGGACCGTCAGGTCCTCGCCTCCCCCTCTCCGGTGCTGGTGCTCGCATCGACCGGCGCCCCCGGCTCGCTGCACCGGGCCTTCCGGGCTGAGGCCCGCGGCTACGTCGACAAGGACGGCTCACCCGGGCGGCTCGTACGGGCCGTCCGGCGGGTCGCCGCTGGGGAACGGTTCATCGATGCCTCGCTGGCCTCGGCCTTCATGGAGACGGACCCCGTACCGCTGAGTCCGCGGGAACTCAGCGTCCTCGCGCGGGCCGCGGAGGGCGATTCCATCGCGGAGATAGCCCGCACACTGCACCTGGCGAGCGGGACGGTACGCAACTACATGGCCGCGGCGACCCGCAAGACGGGCGCGCGCAATCTCATCGACGCGATCCGGATCTCCCGGCGGGCGGGCTGGGTCTGATCCGCGGATGGTCTGATCCGCGGATGGTCTGATCCACGGATGGGCGGATAGGCGGATGGGCGGATGGGCCGATGGACGGACGGACGGGCCGGCCGCGTCATCCGTCCGTCGTCCCGTTCCACTTCCCCACCAGATCCCGGTACAGGGGCGACCTGGCCGGGAGTTCCGCATGGGTGCCGCACACGGCGCGAGTCCCGTCCAAGACGAGGACCCGGTCGGCGCGGGCCGCGGACGAGACGCGGTGGGCCACGACGACGAGGGTGCCGGGCCGGTCCGCAAGGGCTCGTTCGGCACGGTCCTCCGTGCTCGGGTCCAGGTGACAGGTGGCCTCGTCGAGCAGCAGAAGCGGTGCCGGCGAGAGGTAGGCGGCGGCGAGCGCGAGGTGCTGGCTCTCGCCGCGGGACAACGACCGGGGTGACACCTCGGCATCCAGGCCGCCCAGCCGTTCCACCAGGCCGTCCAGTCCCAGGGCGCTGATGGCGCGCCACACCCGGGCATCCCCGGACCCGGGGTCCCCCGGCTCCGGGGACAGGTGGGTCAGGTTCTCGCGCACGGTGCCGGTGAACACGTACGCCTGCTGGGGCAGCAGGGTTCGCCGCGGGTCCGGGCCTGTGGCATCCGGGTCCCGGCGGGCGGCCGCGCCCGCGACGAGTACCGTGCCCGCGTCGGGTGACAGCAGCCCGGCGAGCAGCGCGGTGAGCGTGGACTTGCCGATGCCGCTCGGCCCGACGACGGCCAGGTGCTCGCCCGGCCGCACCACCAGGTCGAGGGCGTCGAGCACGGGCGTCGCGCCGTGGCCGTAGGCGAAGGTGACGCCCCGGAGCTCCGCCGCCGCCGCCGCGGCGGCGCCGGTCGGCCGTCCGGCGCGGACGGGCCCCTGCGGCTTCGTCGCCGGGCAGGCGCCGCGGGCCGGCGGCAAGGGGGCGCAGAAGCGTTCGAGGACCACCAGCAAACGGGTTCCGGCCGCACCCAATGCCGTCATCAGGGAGTTGAGCGCCGGCAGCAAGGCCTGCACCACGTACATCAGGCCGCCGGCCAGCGCACCGGCGGTGATCCCGTGGCCGAGCAGCCAAGGTGTCGCGGCGAGCAGTGCGATCACCGGAAGCCGGCCCGCGGTACCCAACGCCAGGGTCCGCAGGGCCGCCCAGCGCGCGAGCGTGCGCGCCAGCCGCTCCTGGTCGGCGATCAGGGGCATCACGCGGGCCTGCGCCGCCGTCTGTCCACCGCAGGCGGCGATGTCACGCAGTCCCTCCGCCAGCGCCCCCACCCGGTCGGACAGCGCCTCGTCGGTGTCCAGGTACCGGCGTTGCACGGACGCCATCGGTCGGAGTGTCGCCATGAAGGCCGCCACGCCCAGCAGCAGGGGCGGCAGCACGATCAGCAGCAGGACCGGAGCCAGGGCTGCCATGCCCGCGAAGGCGCCCACGGCGGTGAACACGAACGAACGCACCGTCAGGACCAGCCCCGCGAAGGAGTCCCGGGCCATCTCCGTCTGCTGGGTCAGCCGGGACACCGCGCCCGCGTCGGGAACCCGCGCCGGGTCGGCGACCGCGCGATCCAGCGCCTGCCGCACCGCCCGCCGCACCAGTCCGTCCCGCAGCGGCTCCACGAGATCCGCGAGCCCGGCGAACACACCGCGCAGCGCGAACCCGCCGAGCAGTGCTCCCGCTCCGGCCGCGGCCAGCCAGGCCAGTCCGGTGGCGGTGCGGCCGGCGAGGAAGCCGTCGTCGAGGGCGCGGGCCACGCCGTAGCCGCCGAGGAACGTGTGCGCGGACTCCAGGAGCGACCATGCCGCCAGGCGCCCCAGAGCGCCCGTGCGACCCCGCAGGTACCGCCGGCCCTCGGGGGCCACCCGGCGCCAGGTCTCGGCTTCGGTCACCGCCCCGCCTCCTGCTTCGTCGGGGGCGTGGGGCGATCGTCCGCTTCCGAGCCCGCGGCCGCCCTCCTCGTCGCCTCCGTCGCCGCTTCCCCTTCGGTTCCCGTCCGCGCGGCGGCGGCGAACACCGATCGGTAGGCGGGGTCGCTCCGCCACAGCTCGGCGTGGGTGCCGACCGCCCTCATCCGTCCCTCCTCGAGCCATACGACGAGGTCGGCGCGGGCGGCGGACGAGAGGCGGTGCGCGACCACGATCCGGGTGCCGGGCCGGACCTCGTGGGCGAGCGCCCGCTCGACCTCACGGGCGGTGACGGTGTCGAGGCTGGAGGTGGCGTCATCCAAGATGAGGAGCCGGCCCGCATGGCAGAACGCCCGTGCCAGCCCCAGACGTTGGGCCTCCCCGCCGGACAACGGCGCGTCGCCGAGGCGGGTGCCGTACCCGTCGGGCAGGCGCCGTACGAACAAGTCGGCGCCCGCGGCACGGGCCGCGGCCCGGACCGCTTGCGGGCCGGGGTAGGGGCCGGCTCCGAAGCCGATCGCATCGCCGACCGTGTCCCCGAGCAGCACAGGCCTGTCGAAGGCGTACCCGACCTCGCGGCGCAGTGCTTCCGCTGTCACCTCCGGCAGTGGTACGCCGTCCAGCAGCACCTGGCCCGCGTCGGGGTCGGTGAGCCGGCCGGCCACTGCGGCGAACAGCGACTTGCCTGCGCCCGACCGGCCCACCACCGCCACGGTGGTGCCGCCGGGAATGACCAGGCTGATGTCGTGCAGGACCGTGGATCCACCGCGCACGACCCGGACATCGCGCAGTTCCAGGGTGCCGGAGCCGCCTTCCGGCAGCTCGGCCCGGCCGTGGCCGAGCGGGGGCAGGTCCAGCAGGGCGGCGGTCCGCCGGGCGGCGGACCGGCCGCGGAGGACGGCCGTCAGCCCGCCGGTCACGGAGCCGACTCCGGCCGCCAGGCCCGCGTACCGTAGGGCGGCGAGGAGTTCGCCGGTCCCGATGGCCCCGGCCGACAGGCGGATGCCGCCGACCGCGAGGACCGCGTACAGGAGCAGCGGCATGAGGGCCGCGGACCGGGCCGTCGTACCACCGAACACCTGCCACATGCGCCTGCCCTCGGCGCTGAGCTCGGGCAACTGCGCGAGGATGCGCCCGCGTTCACGGTCCGCGGTTCCCGCGGCGGCGATCGTGCGGGCGCCGGACAGTGCCTCCACGAGGCGTCCGGCGGTGGCGAGCTGCACCTGCTGGTAGCGGGTGACGCTGGTGAAGGTGTCGCGGGTGAAGGACCGCAGCAGGAGCACCAGCAGCGGAAGGCCCACGAGGAAGGTGAGCGCCGTCCACAGATCGATGAGGAACAGTGCGGCCACCGCGCCGAGCGGCGGCAGGAGTGCGGCGGCGGCGTGGGCGACGGCGGCCGGGACCTTCCCCGCCTCGGTGGCGTGTGCGGTCAGCCGCGCGGAGGTTTCGCCCGGTGCGTACGGGGTCGCGTGGTGTGGGGCGGTCCACAGCAGCCGGGCGAGTGCGAGCCTGCGCAGGCGGGCGGTGGAGCGGCCGTCCACCTCACCGGTCAGCCGTGCGGCTGCGGCGTCCAGCGCGACTTCGGCCGCGATGACCACGGCGCACAGCAGCGTCCAGACGGGGCCCGACGGGTCGCGGCGGAGCAGCAGGTCGAGGGTGTGGCCGAGGACGGCGGGTTCGGCGAGTGCCGCCACGGCGGCCGTCACCGCGCATCCGAGGACCGCGGCGGTGCGCCCACCACTGTGCCGGGCCGCTTCCACGAGGGCCCGGTCGGCGCTGCGCGCCAGGGCGGGCGCCGGCGCCCGCGCCGTGTCGACCGCCGCGTCAGGGGGGCTCATCCGCGGACGCCTCCAGTGATGTGGTGCGGGCCCGGGCGGCGAACCGCCCGGGCCCGAGGTGAGCCGATCAGTTACAGGTCGTGATGCTCAGGCTGCTGTCACCGCACAGGAGCAGGCTGGCCCGGCTGCCGCCACCCGTCATCGCGACCTCGGTGGTCTCTTCCTTCGGGGTCTCCATCGACTGCAGGTCAAGAAGCGTCATGTCAGATTCCTCTTCTTCTCTCGAGTGGTGCGATGGGTCACGGCCCCGGATGGGACCGGCTGGTGGGCCGCGGCGCTGTCGCGCAGCGGCGGAAGGAACGGCAGGTGCGCGCGCCCGCCGGGCGCCGCGCTGCCGAGGGCGAGGAGAGCGCCGGCCGTGCCCGTGGTGAGGTCCATGGACAGCCGCATCATCTGCTCGCCGGGGAAGGCCAGATGCCCCTGGTACGGCACGGCGTGCCGGGCCAGTGCGTCGATCTGGCGGGCTATGGCTTCGGGGCCGGTGCCAGGACCCGGCGTGGTGGTCCGGGCCAGGTGGAGGATCATGCCGGCGGCGCCGCGCATCAGCCCGGGCTGGGCGTAGAAGGTCGCCTGCGCCGCCCGGACGATCTCGCGCCGGGCCTGTTCGAAGCGCTCGTCCGGACCGTGCTCCAGCCAGTCGTCGAGCACCATGCCGATGCCGACGCTGCCCTCACCGAGGTACGGCATCGTGCGCCAGCCCTCGTTCACCTGGAGGGTGCCGTACGCGCTGGTGACGCAGCGGTCGAGGTCGCAGTGGAGCGCGTGGGCGGCCTGGATCAGCAGTTCCTTGTCGCCCGTGCGCTCGTACAGCCGCACGAGCAGCAGGGCCGGACCGGAGTTTCCGTACAGCAGACCCGCGCGGGCGGGGCGCCGCTCCGGGCGGGCGATCAGTTCGGCGCAGCGCAGGGCCGCGGTGTGCAGCTCGCTCTCGCCGCTCGCGGTGCCGAGCGCGTCCAGGGCGAGGCCGATGCCGGCGAGCCCGCTGTGCAGGTCGGGGCCCGCGCTCTCCCAGGGCTGGTGCAGCAGTTGATCGGCGAGGGCAAGGGCGCGGTCCTGGTGTCCGAGCCGGTGCAGCGTCCAGGCCGTCCCGGCGAGGCCGTCGTAGAAGCCGAGCGGAGTGCCGGAGACCGGTTCCGCGGTCCGGTCGAGCAGCCATTGCTCGGCCTCGGGCCAGGGTCCGGCGCCGGTCTCGGCGAGCGCGTGGAGCACCCCGGCGATCCCGTTGCCGAAGCCGACGCCTCCGCCGGCGGTCGCGAACTGGGCGATGTCGCCCGGGAGGAAGCGGTCCTCCCGGTCCGGGGTGGCGCTCGCGCGCAGCGCCGCGGTCATCGACGTACGGGCGGCCGGCCATTGCCGTGGCTCGACGGGCAGGTACGGCCGGGCCGGCGAGGACAGGCCGCCGCCCGGTTCGCCCTGCGGAACGCCCGACAGGATCTCCTCGACGGCCTCGTCGAGGAACCGGCGCGGTACGGGGAACTGCTCGGCGGCGACGTCGGCCAGGTGCGCGGCCTTGGCGCGGTCCAGGACGAGCAGACTGGTCAAGGGGAGGAACAGCGCGAGCCGCAGGCAGGCGAGGGCGTAGCGGTCGACGGCGAATCCGCGCCGCTCGGCCGGGGCGACGAAGGCGGGGTTGGCCACGGTCTGCCGCAGCCCCTCGTCGACGTGCGCCGCCGCCTCGAAGTCCAGCAGCGAGACGGAGGGCTCGCCCGTCTCGTCCTCCGCCACCATGATGTTGAAGAGGTGAAGGTCGTTGAAGACCACCCCGCGGGCGTGGACGGCGTCGACGGCCTCCGTCACCCGCTGATGGATCTTCAGCGCCCATGCGGTGTACGAGGCGAGCTCCGCCGGGGCGGGGTCCGCCTCGATGAGCGGGTGGCGCCGGGCGAAGTAGGTGTTGAGCGGTTTGCCGGCGAGGTGCTCCAGCACCAGGAAGTGATGGTCGCCGACCGTGAAGGCGCCGCGGACCGCCGGTACGCAGTCCAGGCCCGCAAGTCGTTCCAGCGCGGCCTGTTCGCGGTGCAGCCGGGTCACGGCGTCGGCGCCGTCGGCGGCGAGGCCGGCGTGCGGCCGGGCCTCCTTCAGGACCACGGCGGCGCCGCTGCGGCCGTCCTTGCCGAGGTAGACGCCGCCGCCGTTGGAGAAGTGCAGGGCCCGCTCCACCGTGAAGGGGAGGCCGGTCAGGGTGACGGCGGAGCGCGCCGCGAGGTGCGGCTTCACGAAGTCGGGCAGTTCGAGCCACTCGGGCGGCTGGAAGACCGGTCCGCGCCGGTCCGGTACGAGCCGGCCGTCGGGCGTCTCGATCGCCGGGACCAGCTCGCCGTGCTCCCCGTAGCAGTGCCGCAGGGTGAAGCTGCCGTAGCGCAGGTGGACCGGTCCGGCGCCCCAGCGCAGATCGCTGAGGATGTACGGGCCGGACGCCCCCGCCAGCGCCGCGTCGAGGTCCTCCGCGATCCGGCGGCACTGCTGCTCGTCGGCCGGATACACCGTGATGAACTTCCCGCTCGCCGCGCGGTCGGCGTACTTGGCGTTGCGCAGGTGCAGCAGGTAGCGGCTCGGTATGAACTTGAAGGCGATGCTCCGGACGGTGCAGTACTCGTACACCGTCGTCAGCACCGACTCGGCGTTGTCGAGCGTGGCCGAGACATGGATCTTCCAGCCCTGCGCAGGCAGTTCGGCGCCGACGGGACGCAGCGCGAGCCAGTCCCCGCTGCGGTGCGAGCGCCACCCCGCCGGGACGGCGGCGAGGGCGGCCGGGTAGCTCTCGCCGGCCCGCCGGTACGGCGCGTCGTAGAACCAGCGGTCGGCGTCGCAGAAGGCGGCGTACCCCTTGTTCACACCTGCTCCCTCGGTCGATGTCAGTCCCGACCGTGTCACGCCCGGCGGACGCGGCGACAGTCACGGTTGTCATCGATGGGGTGTGCAGTACTCACGAGTCACGAAGCCCGGGGGTACCACCGGTGGCCGCGGCGCGGGTGTACGGCGCGCCCCCGGTCGCCGGCTGATCAGCAGGTCTCCGAGGAGTGCTCCGGCCGTGTCGGGACACCGACGGCGCGGGTGGGCGGATGTGCGGACCTCACGGGCGCATGGGGGCGGGCCCGCAGGGCACGCGCACGGCGTGACCGACATCCCCCGCACCGCCGCATCACGCCGAGGCGGTCCTCCCGCCACCGCCACCGCCCTCGCGGCGCGCACCCGCGCCGAGTTGCGGGGTACGGCCGTCCGCGTCTGGACGGACAATCTCGCCGACCACGCGGCCGCGCTCACCTACTACGCCCTGCTGGCGCTGCTGCCCGCCCTCGTCATCGCCGTCTCCCTGGTGGGGCTGCTGGGCGGGGCGGCGAGGGACCGGCTGATCACCGACCTCACCGCGTACGCACCCCCGCAATCGGCGCAGCTGCTCCGTGACGCGCTCGGTGGCCTCTCGACGGAACACTCGTCGATGTGGGCTCTGCTGCTCAGCGGCGTGGTGAGCGCACTGTGGTCGGCGTGCAGTTACCTCGCGGTGTTCCGCCGCGCCCTGCACACGATGCACCGGGTGCCCGATACGCGGCGGCCACTGCGCGCGGCCCACACGCTGCTGATCAACGCCGTGCTGCTGTTGACCCTCCTCATCGTCGGCGCCGCGGGGCTGGTCGTGTCCGGGCCGCCGGCCCGATGGGTCGCACGCGCCGCCGGAGGAGGCCCGGACACCATCGCGCTCCTGCGCTGGCCCGTGCTGCTGGTGGTCGTCACCCTCCTGGTGCTGGTCCTCTTCCGTACCGGCCCGGCCCAGAGCCGGGGCACCCGCCAGGGCCTGGCCGGCGGGGTACTGGCGGCCCTGCTCTGGCTGGCCGCCTCAGCGCTCTTCACGCTCTACACGGAGCTGGACACGTACGGCCGCCTCTACGGCTCGCTGGCCGGCGTCGTGGTCTTCGTCGTATGGCTCTGGTTCGCCAATCTGGCTCTGCTCACCGGAGCCCAGTTCAACGCCGAACGGGCACGGCACCCGGCGGCCCGGCCGCGGGCCTGAGCGTCGGCGGCCGCGGGTGCCGCCACGCCGGGCTCGGCCGGGCCGCCCTGGACGACGTCCTTACCTCGCACGCCGCGCTCGCCGCGCCCGCCGGGCGAGCAGCGCGGCGGCCAGTACGCCCGCCACCGTGGTCAACGCGGTGCGGTTGGCCCGCGCCAGGGCCGCGGCCCGACCGGCCTTCGCCCGCGCGGAGTCGAACTTCTTGTCCCCGGCGAGGCGTCCGGCGCGGGCAGCCGTCTCGCGGACGCGTGTTGCCGTGCGGACCGCCCCGGCGAGAATCGGATCCGGCGTCTTGTCCTCCACGAGACGCCCGACGTGCACAGCCGTATCCCTCAGCCGGCCGGTGGCCCATGCGGCCTGCCGACGGAGCTCGGTCGCGGTCGGGATGGAGTAGTTGTCGCCATGCGATGTCATCGTCATCGGGGTGCCCTCTCCTTCAAGCTCTCCGTGTTCGGGTGGTGTGCTGCGCGGGTACCCGGTAACGGGCGGATCACGCGTGCGGAGGGCCGGGACACCGGGGCCGTCGTCGAACCGGCCCAGCCGGTCAGCCCTCTCGGCCCGGAAGGATCTCCCTGACCTTGGCGAGGGCGAATCCCCACCCCTGACCCACCGTCGGCTTCCCGGGGACCGCCACCTCCTCGGGGTTGGTCAGGACGTCCAGCAGGACGGGGCCCGGAGTCTCGAACGCCCTCCGCACGCCGTCGTGGAGGTCGGCCGGGTCGCTGACCCGGATGCCCGTGAGCCCCAGGGCGGTGGCGACCGCGGCGAAGTCGGGGTTGTCGAGATCCGTGCCGAACTCGGGCAGGCCGGCCTGTTCCTGTTCGAGTTTGACCATGCCCAGACGGCGGTTGTCGAAGACGACGATCTTCACCGGCAGTTGGTACGCCCTGATGGTCATGAGGTCGCCCAACAGCATGCTCAGGCCGCCGTCACCGCAGAGCGCGACGATCTGACGGTCCGGCGCCCAGAGCTGGGCCCCGAGGGCCTGGGGCATTGCATTGGCCATGGATCCGAGGTTGTACGAACCGATCAGGCGTCGACCGCCGCGCATGGTGACGAAGCGGGAGAGCCAGACGGTGGCCATCCCGGTGTCGGAGGTGAAGACGGCGTCCTCGGCGGCGTACGCGTCCACCGCGGCGGCCAGGGCTTCGGGCCGTATGGCATGGTCCCTGTTGTCCAGGGCCGCCCGCAGCCTGCCGGTCAGACGGTGCTCGTGAGCCGGATCGGCCAGGCGCTGCTGTCCTTCCCGCCACTGCGCGAACCGATCCCGGGCGTCCACCAGGTGGGCACGGTCCGGCGCCTTCTCCAGCAGCGGCAGCAGGGCCCGCAGCGTCGCCCCCACGTCCCCGGCCAGACCCACGTCCACGGGCACCCGCCGGCCCAGGTGCTCCTCGCGGGAGTCGACCTGGACGACCTTGCAGCCCTTCGGGTACCAGTCGCGGTAGGGGAAGTCGGTGCCCAGCATGAGCAGGACGTCGCCGCGGTCGAGCGCGTGCGCGGCGGCGGGGTTGCCGATCAGGCCGGTCTGGCCCACCTGGTAGGCGTTGTCGCCCTCGAATCCCTCCTTCGCCTTCAGGGTGAGCACCATGGGGGCGCCGAGCTGCTCTGCGGTACGGAGTACTTCGGTACGCGCCTCGCGGGCTCCCCGACCGACCAGCAGGGTGACCCGCGAGGCGGTGTTCAGGAGGTCGGCGGCGTCGGCGAGGGCCGGGTCGTCCGGCCGGGTGACGGCGCGGTCGAGGGCGAACCGGGCGGGCCGGTCCTCGCCGAGTTCCCGGTCGCCCAGGTCTGCGGGCACGGTGAGCACCGCCACTCCGCCTTGGCCGACCGCCGCGCGGACCGCGGATTCCAGCATCCGGGGCATCTGGTCCGGGGAGGTGACGGTGGCACGGTAGACGGCCACGTCACGGAAGAGCAGATCGTTGTCCACTTCCTGGAAGTAGTCGCTGCCGATCTCGGCGAGCGGGACCTGGCCGCAGACGGCGAGCACAGGGGCACGGCTCTTGGCCGCGTCGTACAGCCCGTTGAGGAGGTGCACGGAGCCCGGTCCCACCGTACCCATGCACACGCCGAGGACGCCCGAGAGCTGGGACTGCGCTCCGGCGGCGAAGGCCGCGGCCTCCTCGTGCCGGCAGCCGACCCAGTCCAGGCCGTCCGTGGTGCGGATCGCGTCGGTCAGGGGGTTCAAGGCGTCTCCGACGACTCCGAAGACGTGCTTGACGCCCAGGTCTTGGAGTGCGTCGACGATGACGTGGGCGACGGTTCGTGACACAGGAATGCCTTTCGGTGAGGTACGGCCCCTTCGGCGCGGCCGCGGGCGCGCCCGCGGGTGCGAGTCCGAGTCCGAGTGCGAGTACGGGTGCCCATGCGAAAGCAGGTGCGTGCGCGCATACCGGGTTCAGTGGGTGAAGCGGTCCGGGTCGGCCGCCTCCCAATCGGATGCCCAGTCGGCGGGCGCCGATGCGAGGAGCTGCCCCGGGGTGAGCCACGTGTGGAGTTCGGCGTACGAGCGGACGGTGTGCGGGTCCACCCGCTGGAGCAGCATGGAGGGTCGCAGCCCGCGCGGGTCGTCGACCCCCATCGAGGCCATGATCTGGAGGGCGCTCTTGACCGTGGCCTGCTGATAGCGCCGTACACGCTGCGACTTGGCGGGGACGTCGACGGCCCGGGCGCGCCGCTCGTCCTGCGTGGCGACCCCGACGGGGCAGGTGTTGGTGTGGCAGCGCTGGGCCTGGATGCAGCCGACGGCGAACATCATGGCGCGGCCGGCATTGGTGTAGTCGGCTCCCTGGAGCAGCCGTTTGACGAGGTCGCTGCCGGTGGCGATTTTGCCGCTGGCTCCGATCCGGATCCGGTCGCGCAGCCCGACGCCCACGAGGGCGTTGTGCACGGCCATCAGCCCCTCTCCGAGCGGCAGGCCGAGGTTGTCCACGAACTCCAGCGGCGCCGCGCCCGTCCCGCCCTCCGCCCCGTCGACGACGATGAAGTCCGGCGTGCTGCCCTCATCCAGCATGGCCTTGCACACGGCGAGGAACTCGCGGCGCGAACCGACGCACAATTTGAATCCGACGGGCTTTCCGCCGGCGAGCTCGCGCATCCGGGCCAGGAAGCGCACCAGCTCGCGCGGTGTGGAGTACACCCGGTGGAAGGGCGGCGAGATGACGGTCTCGCCTTGCGGGACGCCACGGACCTTCGCGATCTCCGCATTCACCTTGGCACCCGGCAGCACGCCCCCCATACCGGGCTTGGCGCCCTGGCTGATCTTCAACGACACGCACTTGACCTGCTCGTGGGAGGCCTTCTCGGCGAACTTCCGTTCGTCGAAGTCGCCGTCGTCCGTCCTGCAGCCGAAGTATCCGGTGCCGATCTCCCACACGAGGTCCCCGCCGGGGCGCAGGTGGTACTGCGACAGTCCGCCCTCGCCGGTGTCGTGGGCGAAGCCACCCAGCCGGGCACCGGTGTTGAGGGCGAGTACGGCTCGGGCCGACAGCGAGCCGAAGCTCATCGCCGACACGTTCAGCAGGCCCATGTCGTAGGGCCGGGTGCAGTCGGGTCCGCCGATCCGGACCCGGGGCGGGGTGGTGTGTACCGGGCGAGGGGCCATCGAGGGGGTGAGGTATTCGCTGCCGGCCCGGTAGAGGTCGAGCTCGGTGCCGAACGGCTCCTCCGCGTCGGTGCCCTTGGCGCGCGCGTAGACGATGCTGCGGGTGTCGCGGTCGAAGGGGCGGCCGTCGAAGTTCCGCTCGATGAAGTACTGCTGGAGCTCCGGCCGCAGCTTCTCCAAGGCGAAGCGGAGGTGTCCGAGCAGCGGGTAGTTCCGCAGGACGGAGTGTCGCCGTTGCACGAGGTCGTGGACGGCCGCCGACGCGAACAGGAGCAGGGGGACGGCCGCGAACGACCACCAGGGCGAGACGAGGACGGTGGCCGCGCATGCGACCACCGCGAGTGAGCCGAGCAGAGCCACCAGCAAGAGTTTCAGCACATCGCACTTGTGTCCCGAAGTCGGGCGGCCAATCGGCCGCCCCCGCCGGTGCCGGTCGCCCAGCCCCCGGGCATGGCGGTGGGCCCGGACTCGTGGAGTCCGGACCCACTGGCTTGTGCCGGTCAGGCGGGCGGGAGGCCGAAGCGGGTGGTGGGGCCGTAGTAGGTGCCCAGTTCCTGCCGGTAGCCCGGGTCGTCGAGGTGCTTGTCCCGGTGGAACTCGGGGGCGTCCTTGATCTGACCCTTGGTCCGGTCCACGAAGACCGTCCGCTCGTCCGGGTCGATGCTGACGACGGTGCTCGCCGGCAGCAGGACCTCCTTGCCGAAGATCCAGACCCCGGTGTCCACGACCAGATAGGCGTCACCGACCTCGTCGGAGTGCTTGTCCACCTTGCCGATACTGCCGTCGGTCGCCTCGACCTTGTAGCCGGTCAGGTCGGTACCGGCCAGGTGGCCCGAGGTCGACTTGTAACTCCACACATGCTCAGTCACGCGGAAACAACTCCTCCGATGGACAGGGGACAGCCGGGGACTCCCGGCCGTCCCTCCTTCGCACGTCGTGCGAGGGGATGCGTTCTCCCGTGAACTCCGCCTGCCCCGCCCCCGGTGGACCATTCGTCCGGACGGAAGGGGTGGTCCGGCGGTGAGGACGAAGGCGAGCGGGCGACAGCTGCGGCCGGCCGCGGGATGACCCGCTTACGCGTTCCCCGCCGAGGCAGCCGTGCCCGCCGGCCACCGGCCTTCGACCGGGAGAGGCCGATATGCAGCGCCACACCGCTGAGCGTTCACATCGACCGCTTGACGCTGGGGAAGCGACGTGGCCTACGGCTCCTGGTTCCGGAGCCTGACCCCAAGGAGGGCGAGTGTGGCGGACCGGAGCCACGCCGCCGCCTCTTCCACCGACATGCGGCGCGCGCCGACCTCGTCGCCCGCCGCATGGCCGACAGCGGTGACTGCGGCCACCAGCCAGGTGGCCGGCGGCGCGGGGTCGAACTCGCCCGACGTCTGACCCCTCTCGATCAGCCGGGTGAGCCGGGCTGCGACGGGCTCATGCCGGGCATGGTCGGGGGCGCCGGCACGGGTGCTTCCGAGCTGGAGAAGCACCGGGTTGCGCTGGAACAGCCGCCAGCCGATGTCCTGTAGCTGCAGCAGCTGGTCCAGGGCGGGACCGTCTTTCTCCTCCGCCTCGTCCATGGCGGCCATGGCCTGGTCCGTGATCCGGTCGGCGACAGCGTCGAGCAGCGTGTCCCGGGTGCCGAAGTGCGCGTACACGGTCTGGCGGGTCACGCCGGCCGCGGCGGCGATGGCGGCCATTCCGGCGTCGGGCCGCTCGGCCAGCAGTCGGGCCGCGGCGTCCAGCACCGCGGCCCTGCTGCGCTCAGCGTCGGCGCGACGGCGAGGCCGTGGTTGCTGCGACGCGTCGCCCAGGGGCTCAAAAGCAGGCAACTCTTACACCCTTGTCAGAAATGAATGGCTCGTTATATCTTACAGGCACGTAAGAGATGACTGCGAGGTGTAGCCCACGCGTGGCGCATGACGCACGAGGCATGGCAGGAGCATGGTGAACCCTCTCCACACGAAACCGCCCAAGCAGTTCGTCGCCGACTTCTTCACGACCTTCACCGACGCCGTGGTCCATGGCTCGGAAGACGCCTCCGACCTCATGTCCAGGTACTACACCCGTGACGTCGTCCAAGTCGCCGACGGCGTAGCGCTCGACTGGGACCGCCTCCTCGCTCATCTGCGACCGGTACGCAAGAACCTGCGCGAGTTCCGGTTCGAGGTGCACGAGGCGTTCGCGGACGGCGGCCGCATCGCCACCCGCTTCACGATCCACGCCCGGATGCGCAAGGGCGGAGCGGTGTCCACGCGAGTGCACATGTTCGCGGAGTTCACTCCCGACGGCCTGCTGCGACGTGCCGAGCAGCTCACGCGGTCCGTCACCCCCACCGGACCGGAGACGGGGGAGTGATGCGCATGCGTGTCCGGCTCGTGCAGGGCCTCGCCCTGCTGTCCACCGGCGCCCTTGCCGGCGCCTTCGGCTACGGAGCGGCCAACCTCGTCCCCACGTTCAACGCCGTACCGCTCGACATGAGGCTGTCCTTCCACGCCCAGTTGATGCAGATGAACGGCATCACCATGCAAGGAGCCATGGGCATGTCGGCGCTCAGCGGCCTCGCGCTGGCCGCCATGACGCGCGGCGCCTCACGGCGGCTGGCCGGCGGGGCCGCACTCCTCGCTGTTGCGTCTTTCCTGATCACCCGTCTCGGCAACGTCCCCATCAACGGCCGTATCAAGCAGTGGGCGGTCACCTCGGCACCCGCCGATCACGCCGAGATCCTGGCTCGCTGGGAGGCGTTCAACTACGCACGCACGGCCGCCGCGTTCGCCGCCTTCGCCCTGCTGATCCTTCTCTCCCTGCACCGAAGCCACTCCGCTCCAGCTCCACACGACTGACCTTAGGCCGGCCCTTGCGCGTTTCCAGTCTCTGCGCCCAACCGCTGACGATCAGCCGCAGCATCGTCCGGGGCAACAAAGCCGTGGCCGAGGCGCCTGACGCCTCATCCGGTGGCATTTTTTCCTCCTCTCGGGTATCGGTGCTGGTCGCATGGGGTGAAAGGAATGCGTGGCTCGTTTCCCGGCACCAGAGGGGAGGCGTTGATGGGTATGTGAGTACCTCAAGCACCGCCCCGATACTGCCCGCCACTCTCGCGCCACTGGCCCCTCCCACCGTGCACGACTCGGGCGCTGACACCGCGCCCGGCGTCATAGTGATCCACTCCTGCACCACCCTCGGCGCCACTCTGATCGTCCGCCTCCGTGGGGAGATCGACCACTTCAGTGCCGCCCCCCTGCGGACGCTCCTGGCCTCCGCGGCCGACCACGGCTGCACCGGGCTTGTGCTGGAGACCTCCCGCGTCACCTTCGCCGACTCCGGCTTCCTGTCCATCCTCGGCTGGTGGCCCCGGCACGAACGCAGACTCAGGCTCGCTAACCCCTCCCGAGCCGTGAAACGGCTCCTGCGCGCGGCCGCCGCAGCAACACAGCAGCCGACGCGAGTTGTCTCGCAGACGGCGGCGGCAACGTCATGATGTTCACACTCCTGACCTGCACCCCCATGCTCGCAGCCGTCCTTCTGCTGCACTGGGAACGCCGTGAGCCGCAGCCCTGCCGCCCCGCCCAGCCACCACTGCGCACACCACGCAGGACCCTGATCCACTGTCCCCTGTCGCCTCCGCTCCTTGGCGCGACGGCGTAGCCCCGGCCAAGGGGTGGGCTCGCGATGGCCGCGGGCCCACCTCTTGGTCCTGCCTCGCCATCGAATGCCGCAGGGCGGACTTCGCCGCCCCGGACCGCCCTGGCCGGCATAGGCAACCAGCAAGGGGAACGGGCTGAGCGCCCGCCGCCAGTCAGCCGAGGCTTCGCCTGCGGTCCCCGGTCTGCTGCGGGGGGATGCTGGACAGTCGGCGCGGAGGGCGCCGGTTCGAGCCGGTCCTGCGTGCCTCCTGGTCACGGGACCGGGCTGCGGCCTGGTCGGATTCCGCAGGTGCCACCGCCGGGGCGAGCGCGATCGCAGCGATGACCACCGTCACCACGACGAGGATGATTCCGATACTCACGGACATGACTCCCGCCTTTCGCCTGGGCTCTTACCTCTTGTAGCTACTCAGCGTTTCCCATGCCAGGCGCGATAAACACGTTGAGTGATGTTTGGGGCGGGTTACTGCGACGACGTCGCCATCCTCAATCGCATCAGCGCAGCCTGCCCCCACGGTTGACCCAGGCACGACCTCCAGCCGCAGCCCACAGGGGAGTTCGATGCCTCCCACTGGTGTGGACCCCACCGCGAACCGGTGCGTTCTGCGGGCCCCTTCCAGGTTGCCGAGGGGCAAGGACGGTGCCCTTGGCGGCGTAATGCCGCCGCCCCGCAGCGTTGTCGTGGTCGGCATCCGTACAGGGGAGCGGAGAAGGGTGACTGTGTGCGAGGAAGCGGTGGAAGTGCCTGTTACAGGGCCTGAACCCATTCGGCGCACAGCCCACGCCGTGGCGTGAATGAACTGCTTATGTGGCTGAAACCTCCTCGCTCGGGCGCCGCAAAGACCATCGCGCGGCCCGTTCCGTGCCGGTCAACTGGGCTTTGACACTTGCCGCTTACAAGCGAGAGTTACGGACATGTCCGCATTGCGCAACACCCATCACAGGTTGTGGCGGC
>NZ_JBSGZI010000138.1:0-17476 GCF_053610945.1 Streptomyces sp. NPDC054849 | reverse complement strand
ATCGCGCAGCGACGCGACGCAGGAGCGCCCTTGAGGGACCGGCCCGACACGGAGAGACGATGAGACTGACGGGAAACCCCCAAACCCACTCTGATGCCGCCCAGCCGGCTCCCGCCTACCGAAGCCCCCGCCGCAGGTCCCGACCCCGTCGGCCCGGTTTCGGCTACCGCATCGCCGCCCGCGCCCCCCGGCTCCCGCTCGTCTGGCTTCGGCCGCCTCCGTCCCGCCGCGCTCCCGGCTCTCGCTCGTCTGACTTCGGCCGCCCCCGTCCCGCCCGCGCCCCCCCGGCTCCCGCCCGCCCGGCTTCCGCCATCCCCGCCCCGCCCGCGCCCCCGCCCCGCCCCGCCCCGACGGAGTCGGCCCATCCCCCGCCCCGACGGGCTCGGCCCATCCCCTCGCCCCGGCGGGGTCGGCCTACCCCCCGCCCAGGAGGATCGTTCCCGATGAGCAGAACCAGCCGCCTGTGCCCGAGGTCAGGGCGACCCGCGGGAGGCGGCCGCCGGGTTTGGTGACCTGGCCTGCCCCCGCCTCGCCGCGGAGCTGGCGGACGGCCTCGACCAGGAGGAACAGGCCGCGCATGCCGGGGTGGCAGGCCGAGAGGCCGCCGCCGTCGGTGTTGACCGGCAGTTCCCCGTCGCGCAGCAGGCGGCCCTTCTCCACGAAGGACCCGCCCTCGCCCTTCGCGCAGAAGCCGAGGTCCTCCAGGGTCACCAGGGTCATGTAGGTGAAGGCGTCGTAGATCTCCGCGAGGTCCACGTCCGCCGGAGTGAGGCCCGCCTGCTCGAAGGCGATGCGGCCGGAGACCGCCGCCGGGGAGACCGTGAAGTCCTCCCACTGCGACATGGCGGTGTGGGAGACGGACGTTCCCGCGCCCAGGATCCAGACGGGAGCCTTCGCGGTGTCCGGTACGTAGTCCTCCGCGGCCAGGAGCACCGCGCAGCCGCCGTCCGAGCGGATGCAGCAGTGCAGCTTCGTGAAGGGGTCCGCGATCATCTCGCCCGACAGGACGTCGTCCACCGTGATCGGGTCGCGGAACATCGCGTCCGGATTGGTGGCCGCGTTCGCCCGCGCCTGTACGGCCACCGCGGCCAGCTGCTCCAGTGTGGTCCCGTACTCGTGCATGTGGCGGCGGGCGGCCATGGCGTACTTGGAGATCAAGGTGTGACCGTACGGGACCTCGAACTGCAGCGGTCCCCGCGCCCCGAACGACAGGTTGGAGGTCCGCCGCCGCGCCTTGATGTCCGCGCGGGCCGTGGATCCGTAGACGAGCAGGACGGCGTTGGCGTGTCCCGCGGCGATCGCGTCCGCCGCGTGGGCGGCCATGACCTCCCAGGTCGAGCCGCCCACCGAGGTGGAGTCGACCCAGGTGGGGCGCAGGCCCAGGTACTCGGCGACCTCGACCGGGGCGAGCGTGCCGAGGCCGGCCGAGGCGAAGCCGTCGATGACGGAGCGGTCCAGGCCGGAGTCGGCGAGGGTGCGCCGTGCGGCCTGCGCGTGCAGGGCGTAGGGCGTGGGGCCGTCCACCCGGCCGCAGTCCGAGAGGGAGACGCCGACCACCGCGACCCTCCGGCGGGCGCGGGGCGCGGGTCCAGGTGTGAGTCCAGGCATGGGGGGACGGTACATCTGACGTAACGTCAGATGCTAGGCCCGCTCCGCTCCGCGTGCGTCCCTCCACCCCTTTCCCGTCACCCGCCCGCGCCCGCAACCCGCCCTCGCCGCCCCCTGTGCATCTGCCGCCGCCGGGCCTAACATGACGGCCCGTCAGATACGGGGAGGAGCCCGACGATGGATGCCGCCTTCACCGCGGAGCAGGACGAGATACGGCGTACCCTGCGCGAGATCCTGGGCAAACGCTGCGGCCCCGACGAGGTCAAGGCCGCCGCCCGCACCGACGCCGGACACGACCGCGAGCTGTGGCAGCAGCTCGCCCGGCAACTCGGCCTGCCGGGCATCGCCGTCGCGGAGGAGTACGGCGGCGTCGGCTGCACCCCCGCCGACCTGGCCCTGGCCTGCGAGGAGACCGGGCGGGTGCTGCTGCCCTCGCCGCTGCTGGCGACCGCCGTCCTCTGCGTACCCCTGATCGCCGCCCTCGGCACCGACGCCCAGCGCTCCGCGCTGCTCCCACCGCTGGCGTCCGGTGGGCTGACCGCCGCCCTCGCCGTTTCCGGCCCCGCGCTGGCCACCGCCCTCGCGCTGACCGGCGAGGACACCGCCGGGCAGTGGTCAGGCGGCGGCCGCGCGGGCGGGGTGCAGGCCCGCGCCGACGCGTCCGGCGGCGACTGGCGTCTGTACGGGGAGGCCGCGCAGGTCCTCGACGGGCACAGCGCCGCGCTGCTGCTGGTCGCCGCGCACACGGGAGGCTTCGCCCGCAGCCGTACGCTGCTGTTCCTCGTACGGGAGGACGCGCCCGGGCTCGTACGCTCCCGGCAGTCCGTGCTCGACGAGACGCGCCCGCAGGGAAGAATCCAACTGAGGGACACGCCCGCGCAATTGCTCGGAGTGGAAGGGGCGGACGTCCTCGGCGCCCTCGCCGCCACCGGGCGCACCGCCTCCGCCGTGCTCGCCGCCGAGGCGGTCGGCGCGGCCGGCCAGGCGCTCGCCCGCACCGTGGAGTACGTACGCGGGCGCGAGCAGTTCGGCCGGGCGATCGGCTCCTTCCAGGCGGTCAAGCACCGGCTCGCCGACCTGTACGTGCAGGTGCAGGCCGCCCGCTCGGCGGCCTATTACGCCGCCTGGGACCCGGACCAGGGCGGCCTCGCCCTCGCGCAGGCGCTGGAAGCCCTGCGGCTGACCGCGGGCGAGGCGATCCAGCTGCACGGCGGCATCGGCTTCACCTGGGAGCACGACGCGCACCTCTACTTCAAGCGGGCGGCGGCCGACGAGCTGCTCTTCGGCCCCGTCCACCGGCTGCGCGCACACGCCGCGGACCGTGCGGGTCTGTTCGCCGCGCCGCCCGCCGCTGTCCCGCCCGGGGCGCCGATGCCACCCGCCGCAGCGACTTCCGCCATTGCTCAGGACGTGGCTTCCGCCGTCGCTCAGGACGCGGCTCAGGACGCGGCTTCCGCCGTCGCTCAGGACGCAGCTCGGGGCGCGGCTCCTTCCGGTGAACCGCGTACCACCCCGCCCCCATCCCCGCCCGCACCAGAGAAGGTGGCCGTCTGATGGCTGTGGCCCCCCGTGTCGGCGTCAAGCTGATGCAGAAGGTCTCCTCGACCATGCTGTTCGCCAAGATCGCACCGCACTTCATCCCCGCCATGGACAAGGCGGTGCACAAGCTCACCCGGGGCAAGGTCATGCTCAGCGCCCAGATGCTGCCGGGCGTGATCCTCACCGCCCGGGGCGCCAAGTCCGGCGAACCGCGCACCACCCCGCTCGCCTGCATGCCCGAGGACGGCGGGACGAGCTGGATCCTGATCGGCTCCAACTTCGGCCGCCCCGGGCATCCGGCGTGGACCGGCAATCTGCTCAAGCACCCGGACGCGAACGTGAGTTGGCAAGGGCGGGACATCGCCGTACGGGCCCGTCTGCTGGCGGGGGAGGAGCGTGCGGCGGCGTGGCGGGCGGTGCTGAAGTTCTGGCCGCCGTACGCGACGTACCAGGCGCGCATCGAGCGCGAGATCCGGCTGTTCCGCCTGGAGCGTCGCTGATCTCAGGCGGGCGGCGCGGCACGCGACGTGCGCCCCGGCGCGAGGCCGGCCGGGGCGGCGGACCCTGGACGGGGCCCGCCGTTACTTGGTCGGCTTCTTGCCCGTGATGCCGAGGTGGACGAGCAGTGCCAGATTCGGCCTGAGCTCGGTCTGCTTGACGCCCCAGGTCTGGAAGCCCTTCTGGTGCGAGGCGACCGCGGCCAGCATCGCGACCAGCGAACCGGCCATCGCCGCAGGGCTGACGTCCTTGTCGACCTTGCCCTTGGCCTGGAGCTCCTTCATCGACTCCGTGAGGGAGTTGGTGACCGAGTTCAGGATCTTCATGCGGATCTTGTAGAAGCGCTTGTCGCCCTCGGCCGCACCGAGGTCGACGACCCGCAGGATCGCGTCGTTGCGACGCCAGAACTCCAGGAAGCCCTCGACGAGTTCCTCGGCGGCCGCCCACCCGGACTTCCCGACCCAGGTCCGGCCCTCGACGAGCGACGTCAACTGTGCGCCCTCGGTGGCCATTTGCTCGGCGATCTCCAAGACGGCGCCCTCGACGTCCGGGAAGTACTGGTAGAAGGTCGCGGGGGAGGTACCGGCCTTGCGGGCGACGTCGATCACTTTGACGTCGCGGTACGGCGAGGAGCTGAGCATCTCGCTGAGGCAGTCGAGCAGCTTCTGCCGCGTCGCCTGGCCGCGCCGGCCGGCGACACGCCCGTCGACGGTGCGTACTTGTCCTGTCATGCCGTCAGCTTACCGAGGGGTGATCGGCGCGCTATTCGGCCGCCTGCAAATGGGGTTACCGGGTCCCTGGCCTGGGCGGGAGGCGGTCCCGGGTGGCTGCGGGGGCGCATTTCCGGCCGGGGGCGGGCTTCTGCCCGGCCGGTGGCGCGGGCGGCGGTGGGCCGGAGGCGCGGCGCCGGGTGCAGCCGCGGCATGATCCCTGTGCCGAGGCTGTGCCGGGCTGTGCCGGGCATGAGTCCGGCCTGGATCGGGCCGTGCCGGGCTGTGCCGCAGGGCCCCGGCCTGGGCGTGTCACCCGGTTCCGCGAGGTTTCCCCCGAATAGTCTTATCAACAGGCTGTGGACAAGTTTTCGGGCGGATCATGGCTGGGAGAGGTGGGAGGGTACAAACCCCCGCGCAACGGAAGGAACCGGGCCTATGGCCGCATTCGCGGAAGGCGCACCCTGCTGGGTGGACGCCTCGCTTCCGGACGTCGAGGCGGGCAAGCGCTTCTACGGCGAGCTCTTCGGGTGGACCTTCTCCGAGGGCGCGGGCGCCGAGTACGGCCACTACACCCAGGCGTACAGCCGCGGCCGCAACGTCGCCGCCCTCGCCCCCAAGCCCGACGGCCGGATGCCCACGGTCTGGGGGATCTACCTCTACACCACCGACGTCTACGCCTGCGCCCAGCGCATCCGCGCCGCCGGCGGCCAGATGGTGATGAACCCGATGCCGGTCGGCCCGTACGGGACCGCCGCGCTGGCCGCCGACCCCGGCGGGGCCGTCTTCGGCCTGTGGCAGCCGGGCACCCACCATGGGTTCGAGGCCCAGCAGGAGCCGTACACGTACTGCTGGAGCGAGGTCTACACGCGCGCCCGCGACGCCGTCGACGTCTTCTACGCGAAGGTCTTCGGCTACGTCCCGCAGGACCAGGACGACGCCGGGGTCGAGTACCGCATCTGGTCCCCGCCCGGCAGCGCGCCCGGCCCGGAGACGGCCGTCATGGGCCGCAGCCTGATCACCGACGCCTTCCCGGAGATCATGCCGGCGCACTTCCTGGCCTACTTCGCCGTCCCGGACTGCGATCAGTCCGTCGCGATGGTGCAGCGGCTCGGCGGGCGGGTCACCGCCGACCCCTTCGACACCCCCTACGGACGGATCGCGGTCGTCGCAGACAACCAGGGAGCGGTCTTCGGGCTGCTCTCCGAACCCAGGAGCAAGCCGGACGCGTGGGACCCGCGGTCCGGCCGCCGAACCCGGGCCCGGGCCGAGTCCCCGGCCCGGTCCGGCCCCCGAACCAGCCCGGCCCGGACCCCCGAGCCGGGCCCGGGAACCAGGCCCCCCGGCCCGCCCGCGCCCCGCGTCCGACGCGTCCGCGGCCCCGGACGCCGGAGAGATCACACCGGGCCGCTCGCCGTGCCGGGGCCGGACCCGGCCCGGGCCTGACAGAATCGGGGTTGCGCGACCCGGGCGGCGCCCGGGGTGAGACGCTGCACGGGGCCAGGGCACCGTGCCGGTGGGAGCGGGCCCGGCGAGGGCCCGTACGGGGAGGTGTGGAGGCGAGTGGTGGAGCAGCTGACGCAGCACGACCCGAGACGGATCGGCCCCTTCGAGGTGCTGGGACGGCTCGGCGCCGGCGGCATGGGGCTGGTCTATCTCGCGCGGTCCGCGTCCGGACGGCGGGTCGCGATCAAGACGGTGCGGACCGAGCTCGCCGAGGACCAGCTGTTCCGGGTGCGCTTCACCCGCGAGGTGGAGGCGGCCCGCGCCGTGTCCGGGTTCTACACCGCGGCCGTGGTCGACGCCGACCCGCGCGCCGCCGTGCCGTGGCTGGCCACCGCCTACGTCCCGGCGCCCTCCCTGGAGGAGATCGTCAACGAGTGCGGGCCCATGCCCGCCCAGGCCGTACGGTGGCTCGCGGCCGGCATCGCCGAGGCCCTGCAGTCCATTCACGGCGCCGGTCTCGTCCACCGCGACCTGAAGCCGTCGAACGTGCTCGTCGTCGAGGACGGCCCGCGCGTGATCGACTTCGGCATCGCGAGCGGGGTCTCCAACACCCGCCTGACCATGACGAACGTCGCCGTCGGCACCCCCGCCTACATGTCGCCCGAGCAGGCGAAGGACTCGCGCAGCGTCAAGGGCGCCAGCGACGTCTTCTCGCTCGGCTCCACGCTCGTCTTCGCCGCCACCGGGCACCCGCCGTACCACGGGGCGAACCCGGTGGAGACGGTCTTCATGCTGCTGCGCGAGGGCCCCAACCTCGAGGGGCTCCCCGAGGAGCTGCGGCCGCTGATCGAGTCCTGCATGCAGATGGACGCCACGCTGCGGCCGACCCCGGCCGACCTGCAGGCGCAGCTCGCCCCCCACCTCTTCGACGGCGGCGACGACAGCGGCACCGCCTCGGCGTGGCTGCCCGGGCGGGCCGTCGCGATGATCGAGGCCCGGCGCGCGGGGAACCGTACGCCTGCCGCCCCCGTCGTGCCCGTGCCCGGCCCGGGCCACGGCCACGGCGCCGGCTCGGGTCCCGGTTCCCGCGGGCCCGACTCCGGCAACGCCACGCACCGCCGCCCGCGCGGGGTCGACGCCTGGGTGGACCCGCGCACCGGCCAGGCCGTCCCGCAGCGCCCGCACCACCCGCCGATGGCCCCGGCCCCCTCGGGCGAGCCGGTGCGCCTCGGCGGCTCGCCGGTGCCGATCGGGCCCGGGCCGCGGGCGACCGCCGCGGCCCCGTCCGCACTCGTCTCCGCCGCCCACTCGGCGACCGGCTGGGTCCGCCCGCCGGGCGGGTCGGCGGTCACCCCCTTCGCCGCGCCGGCCGTGCCGAGTCCCGCCCCGGCCCCCGACAGCGGCCGCTGGCGCCCGTGGCGCTTCCGTATGTCGAACGAGGTGTGGGGCACCCCGAGCGTCGCCGGCAACCTGCTCTACGTGACCTCCTTCGAGGTCCACGCGCTGGACGTGGCGAGCGGCCGCCGCCAGTTCAAGACCCGCGACGTCGCCTGGTCCATGGCGGTCGCCGACGGCAGGATCCACGCCTCCGACGGCCCCTCGCTCTACGCGCTCGACGCCTCCGACGGCTCCGAGCGGTGGCGGCTGTCCACCGACGCCTGGGTGTACGCGCTGCGCGCCGAGCGGGGCACGGTCGTCACGGCCACGCGCGGAGGCGGCGTACAGGGCTGGGAGGCGTCCAACGGGCAGAAGCTGTGGGAGCTGACCGGCGCGCAGACCGACTTCGAGACCCCGGAGGCGGCCCCCGTCCTCCACGACGGCACGGTGTACGTGTGGCAGGACGCTCGGCTGCGCGCGCTGGACGCCCGCAGCGGCCGCGAGTCCTGGTCGTATCCGGTCGGCGACGCGGCGTCCTGCGGGAACGTCCCCGTCCGGGTCACCCCCGCCCCGGACGGCAACGTCTACATCGCGGCCGGCACCCGGGTGCTGTCCGTGGACCGGGCCTCGGGCCGCGTCCGCTGGCACTTCGAGGCCCCCGCGGTCTTCCTGGCCCCTCCGGCGTTCGCGCCGGGCGCGGCCGTCACGGGCGGCGGGGTCTACCTCGTCGACTACCTCGGCACGGTCTACGCACTGGACGCGGCCACCGGCCAGGACCGCTGGCGGATCGCGACGGAGGCACGCCAGTCCCCGGACCCGGTGGTCGTCGCGAACGGCAACGTCCACCTGGGCGCGGGCAGCGCGCTCTACACGCTCGACGCGGTCACCGGCACCCCGAAGTGGCGCTTTGCGGCGGGCGGGGAGATCACCGGCCTGCCGGCGGTCGCGGACGGCCGGGTGCACTTCGGCTCGGCCGACCACTGCCTCTACACGCTGGACGCGGCGGGCGGCCAGCTCCGCTGGAAGCTGGCCACGGGCGGCGAGATCACGGGCGCCCCGGTGGCGGAGGCGGGCGTGGTGTACGCGTGCAGCAAGGACCGCTGCGTGTACGCCCTGGACGCGGCCAAGGGCACGGGCACCCGTACGAGCGGTTGACCTGCCCGGAGGCGGGGCTCCGGCCCCGCCTGGCAGCGCACCACACCGGGAGTGACAGGATGGACCCCATGAGCAACGTCTACTTCGACATCACCATCAACGGCGCCCCCGCCGGCC
The DNA here is from genome assembly GCF_053610945.1 of Streptomyces sp. NPDC054849. Taxonomy (NCBI): domain Bacteria; kingdom Bacillati; phylum Actinomycetota; class Actinomycetes; order Kitasatosporales; family Streptomycetaceae; genus Streptomyces; species Streptomyces sp. NPDC054849. The sequence continues at coordinate 9,026 of NZ_JBSGZI010000138.1, read as the reverse complement.
GCATCGTCTTCAACCTCTTCGACGAGGTCGTCCCGAAGACCGCGCGCAACTTCCGCGAGCTGTGCACCGGCCAGAACGGCTACGGCTACGCCGGCTCGGGCTTCCACCGCGTCATCCCCCAGTTCATGCTGCAGGGCGGTGACTTCACCAACCACAACGGCACCGGCGGCAAGAGCATCTACGGCGAGAAGTTCGAGGACGAGAACTTCCAGCTGAAGCACGACCGCCCGTACCTGCTGTCGATGGCGAACGCCGGCCGCAACACCAACGGCTCGCAGTTCTTCATCACCACCGTCGTCACCTCGTGGCTGGACGGCAAGCACGTCGTCTTCGGCGAGGTCGTCGAGGGCAAGGAGCTCGTCGACCAGATCGAGGCCCTGGGCTCCCAGTCCGGCGCCCCCAAGGGCAAGGTCGAGATCGCGGCCTCGGGCGTCGTCGACGCCGCCTGATCACCACCCAGCCTGCCCGGCCGGTCGGCCCCGCCCCCACCCGGGGGCCGGGGCCGCCGCCGTTTCCGGTGGGCCCGGGAGTCCTGGAAGTCCTGGAAGTCCTGGAAGTCCTGGAAGTGCTGGGAGTCCGCAGCTACGGGTGGTTCCCGGGCCGGGAGTGCGGCCGGTGCTCGTCCGCCGGGGTGACCGGGTACGGGTACGGGGCCGGGTCCGGGGCCGTGGAGGTGGTCGGCGGGAGCGGGCGGACTCGGCGGGTCGGCCGGCCGCGCATCACGGCCGCGCCGAGGAGGATGAGGGCGCCCGCGCCGAAGGCGTTGGCGAGGCCGTCCCCGAGCCCCTTGCCGTCGCCGCCCACCGAGAGGCTCCCGGCGGCCTGCCCCTGGCGGACCATCCACAGGATGGTGAAGCCGAGGACGACGACCCCGGCCACGGCCATGAGCAGCCGCGAGCGGAGCACGACGGCGATCAGCGTGAGCAGGGCGGCGAAGAGGAAGGGGAGCAGGATCGACCCCAGCAGCGCGGCCTTGTGGCCGGTGATCCCGGCGGCGGTGAAGAGCTCCTGGATGCGGTAGTCGCGTCCGTGACGGCCGTCGTACCAGGCACGGAAGGGGCTCCAGACGGCGGCCGTCGCTCCGATCAGACCCATCAGCGAGCCGAGTGCGTTGCGGATCATGCCCGGCCCTCCGAGGTAGGGGTCTCGACCCCGACGCTACGCCCGGCCCCCGGGCCTCGCATGCCGGCCGGCCCGGACGGGTTCTCCTCCGCACAGGCTCCGTGGGGTGCGGGGGCTGATAGCGTGACCCGCCGTTGTCCAGGGGAGGGGTTTCGGGCCATGGTGGCTGGACGTCGCATCAGGTTCGCCGCGGTGCTGGTCGCCGTCGTGTTCGCGCTGACCGGATTCTCGTCGCACGGCGGAAGCAGCAGCGGGAGCGGTGGCAAGAGCAGCAGCAAGAGCGGGAGCAAGAGCAGCAGCGGAGGCGGCTGCTCCAGCTCCAAGAGCAAGAAGAAGAGCCACAGCGGAGGCAAAGGCAGTACGGCGACGGCGTCCCCCTCGGCGAGCGAAGGCAGCTCCCCGGCCACCGCCGTCGTGGTCACCTGTGCCGGCGCCACCCCACCGGTCACCACGGTGAGGTTCACCTCGCTGGTGGACCGCAGGGCGAGCGTCTCCGTGACCCTGTACCGGGAGAACGCGGCCGGCGCCGTCATCGAGCAGACCGTCGTCAGGACGACTCTGGAAGCCCGCGGGACCCGCACGGTCGACGTGGCCCTCAAGGATCCCTCGCGCGCCGCCGAGGTCGCCGCGTGCCGGCTCGACCGGCCCACCGACGGGCCCGCGCCGGCACCGTCCACGAGCTCCTCTTCGGAGTCCGGGTCCAGCTCCGGCGGGTCCAAGTCCACCCCGAAGCCCAAGGCCAGCAAACGGCGTTCCTGAGATCCGTGCTCAGCGCAGCCTGAACTCCGTTCCCGGCCGCCGGGACGCGAACAGCTCGGCCTGCCGGTCCGGTGCCAGGTTCCCCAGCCGGATCAGCGCCGGGGCCTGGGCCAGGGCCTGCTGGAGCGCGGCCTGCTTCGCCGACCACAGGGCCCGTACGGTGCCCTGTACGGCCTGCGTCGGAAAGCCGGCCAGGGTCTGCGCCGCGCGCAGGGCGGCCGGGAGCAGCTCTGCGGGCTCGGTCAGTTCCGAGACGAGTCCGATCTCGTGGGCCCGCCGCGCGGAGAGCCGTTCGGCCGTGCCCATCAGGGACATCCGGGCGGCTTCGCCGAAGGGCATGCGCTGCGCCATGTAGACGGCCTCGTAGGCGCTGACCATGCCGTACGTGGTGTGCGGGTCGAAGAAGGTCGCGGACGACGAGGCGATGACGAACTCCGACTCGCCCAGCAGGTAGAAGGCCCCGCCGCAGGCCATGCCGTTGACGGCGGCGACGACCGGTTTCCACAGGTCGCCCGCCTTGGGGCCGATCGCGATCAGCGGGTCGTCGGTCGAGTACGGGGACTCCGGCTGCGGCACCTCGACGCCCCGGTCGACGCCGGTGCAGAAGGCGGCCGTCCCGGCGCCCGTCAGTACGACCGCCCGCACGTCCTCGGCGAACCGGAACTCGCGCCACACCGCGCCCAGTGCGGCGGCCGTCTCCAGGTCGATGGCGTTGTGCCGGTGCTCCCGGTCCAGGGTGACGACCGCGACCCCGGTCGTCTTGTCCCGCTCCACCCGTACGGTCACGATTTCTCCAGGAGCCAGCGCGGCACGGCCATCCCGCCCGTCTCGGTGAACACCACCTGCACCCGAGCGCCGATGCGCAGCCGGGATGGGTCCACCGAGTCGAGCGGGGCGTCGGCGGAGGTCACCAGGTTCCCGGCGAGCCGGATGTGCGGGGCGTCGGAGAGCTCCACGAGGATCACGTTGTACGGAGCCTGCGCGGCGTAGGCGGGCAGCAGCGGGGGATGCGGCCGGACGTACGACCAGATGCGGCCGCGGCCGCTCATCCGGCGCCACTCGCCGTCGAAGGACCGGCAGTGCGGGCAGCAGGGGCGGGGCGGGAAGCGGAGTCTCCCGCAGGCTGCGCAGGCCTGGATGCGCAGTTCGCCCCGGGCCGCGTACTCCCAGAAGGGGGCGCCGTCCTCGTCGGGAACCGGCAGGAGCAGTCCGTCCGCGGACGGGGCGGCGGAGGGGGCCGGGGTTGCGGGTGCGGTTGCGGCCGGGGTTGCGGCCGGGGTTGCGGATGCGGATGCGGCGGTGGTCATCGGTCGGCTCAGCTCCTCAGCAGGATCGCGGACGTCGGGACACCCTCGCCCGCCGTCACCAGGCAGGTCGCGGCGTCCGGCACCTGGGCGGTGGAGATGCCGCGCAGCTGCTTGACGCCCTCGTTGATCAGGTTGAAGCCGTGCACGTACGCCTCGGAGAGGCCGCCGCCCCCGGTGTTGATGGGGAGCCGGCCGCCCATCTCCAGGGCCCCGCCCTCGGTGAAGGCGGCACCCTCGCCGCGGCCGCAGAAGCCGTAGCCCTCCAGCGAGAGCGGGATCAGCGGGGTGAAGGCGTCGTAGATCTGGGCGACGTCCACGTCCTGCGGCCCGAAGTCGGCCTGCTTCCAGAGGTGGCGGGCGGCGGTCCACGCGGGTCCCGACAGCGGGTCGTCGTTCCAGTAGTTGACCATGCCGTGGTGCTGGGCGGGCAGGCCCTGGGCGACGGAGTGCACGTAGACGGGTTTCCGGCGGCAGTCCCGGGCCCGCTCGGCGGAGACGATCACGCAGGCCAGCGCGCCGTCGGTCTCCAGGCAGTTGTCGAAGAGGCAGAGCGGGTCGCTGATCATGCGGGAGGTCATGTACATCTCGCGGGTCAGCGGCCGCTCGTACATCATCGCGGCCGGGTTGGCGTTGGCCCGGTTGCGGCAGGCCATCGCGACGTTGAAGAGGTGGTCGCGGGTGGCGCCGTACTCGTGCATGTAGCGGCGGGCCAGCATGCCGATCTCGTCGGCGGGGCGCAGCAGACCGAAGGGGCGGGTCCACTGGCCGGGAGTGGGCAGCTGGACGGCGGTGTTCTTCCAGGGGCGCGGGCCCGAGCCGCGCTTGCGGGAGCGCCACGCGACGCCGACGGTGGCCTGGCCGGTGGCGACGGCGGTCGCGAGGTGGCCGACGGTGGCGCAGGAACCACCGCCGCCGTAGCCGATCTTGGAGAAGAAGGTGACGTCGCCGGCGCCGATGGCCTTCGCGACCTCGACCTCGTCGGTCTCCTCCATGGTGTAGGAGGCGAAGGCGTCGACCTCGGAGGGGTCGATGCCGGCGTCGGCGAGGGCGGCCAGGATCGCCCGGCAGGCCAGTTCCTTCTCGGACTGCGGCAGTCGTCTGGCGAAGGGTGTCTGGCCGATGCCGACTATCGCCGTAGCGTCCTTGAGCGTTGCCGCCATCGCCACCTCCGGGGTGCGTCGCCAGTGCTGACAGCCGCGAAGGCTACAGCTAATCTGACGAACAGTCAGCTACTGGGTTCGCGGGAGGGTGACACGCATGGGCGACGACGGGCGCGACGACGTACACCGGGACGTACGCGGGGACGCACTCGGGGGCGTTCGCGAGGACGTGCGCGAGGGCATGTGCGAGGACCCTCGCGGAGACCTGCGGTGGGGCAGCATCGCGGGACTCGTCCGGTCGGCAGCGGTACGGTACGCCGACCGCGAGGCCGTCGTCGACGGTCGCGTCCGGATCAGTTACGCGCAGCTCGGGGAGCGCGTCGAGCGTGCCGCGGCCGCCTGCATAGCGGCCGGGGTCGAGCCCGGCGACCGGGTCGCCGTCTGGGCCCCCAACACCCTGGAGTGGATCGAGTCCGCGCTCGGGGCCGTCTCGGCGGGCGGGGTGCTCGTCCCCCTCAACACCCGTTTCAAGGGCGCGGAGGCGGCGTACGTCCTGGAGCGCAGCCGGGCCCGGCTGCTCTTCGTCACCGGCACCTTCCTCGGTACCTCCTACGTCGCCTCCCTGCGCCGCGCCGCCGGCGGGTCCGGAGCGGGCGGACCGGAGGCGGGTGTACGGGCGGCGGGCGGACCGGGGACGGCCGGATCCGGGGCGGGAGGGCCGGGGCGCGGCCCCCTGCCCGGACTGCCGCACCTGGAGCAGGTCGTCGTCCTCTCCGAGGACGCCCCCGAGTCCTTCCGCACCTGGAAGGACTTCCTGGCGGGTGGGGACTGCGTACCGGCCGAGACGGTGCGCGAGCGCGCGGAGACGATCCCCTCCGAGGCTCCCTCCGACATCATCTTCACCTCCGGCACCACCGGCAGCCCCAAGGGCGCCGTCATCACCCACGCCCAGTCCCTGCGCTGCTACGACGTGTGGTGCGAGCTCGCCGGACTCCGCGAGGGCGACCGCTACCTGATCGTGAACCCCTTCTTCCACACCTTCGGCTACAAGGCCGGGATCATCGCCTGCCTGATGCGCGGGGCCACGATGGTCCCGCAGTCCGTGTTCAACGTGGACACCGTCCTCGCCAACGTCGCCGCCGAGCGGATCTCCGTCCTCCCCGGCCCGCCCACCCTCCACCAGTCGCTCCTCGACCACCCCCAGCGCGACCACCACGACCTCTCGGCCCTGCGCCTGGTCGTCACGGGCGCGGCCGTGGTCCCGCTCCGGCTCGTCGAGCGGCTGCGGGGCGAACTCAACATCGCCACCGTCCTCACCGCGTACGGGCTCTCCGAGGCCAGCGGCATCGTCACCATGTGCCGGCAGGGCGACCCCGCGGAGATCATCTCCGAGACCTCGGGGCGGGCCATCCCGGACACGGAGGTCGTGATCGTGGACGCAGACGGGCGCCCGCAGCCGGCCGGGAGGGCGGGCGAGATCGTGGTCCGCGGCTATCACGTCATGCGGGGCTACTTCGAGGACGCCGACGAGACCGCCGCGGCGATCACGGCGGAGGGCCGGCTGCACACCGGCGACGTGGGGTTCCTGGACGAACGCGGGAACCTGCGCATCACCGACCGGATCAAGGACATGTTCATCGTCGGCGGGTTCAACGCCTACCCCGCCGAGATCGAGCAACTCCTCGGCCTGCACCCGGACATCGCGGACGTCGCGGTCGTCGGCGTCCCGGACCCGCGCCTCGGCGAGGTCGGCAAGGCCTATGCCGTCCGCCGCCCCGGCTCCACGCTCACCGCCGACGACCTGATCGCCTGGTCCCGGCGGGAGATGGCCAACTACAAGGTGCCGCGTGCGGTGGAGTTCGTCACGGAGCTGCCGCGCAACGCGAGCGGCAAGGTACTCAAGCGCGAACTGCGCGCCCGCTGCTGAACTTGCATGAGTGCTGGTGGGCTGTTCACCGGACAGGGGCTGGAAACCGGCACTGGTCAGCGCTCCGAACACCGGCAGAAGTGTCACCCCCAAGGTCAGCGTTCCGACCACATGTACCGCCAGCCACACTGCTGGGCCGTCAGGCCTCCTCGTCGTGGTCGTGCAGGCGCTGGTCGAGGCCGTGGGCCTGGACGGCGTACCCACCGGTGATCACGAGGGGGTATGGGGCGCCGATGTCGATGACGGCGGCCAGCAGCCGTCGGTGCAGATCGCTCAGCTTCACGCGGCGGCGGCCCCCCCGCTCGCGAGCTCGGGAAAGGCTTCCCCCCAGACCTGTCGCACATGTCTGCTGACCAGGGTGCGCAGGACCGGCCACTGTGCCAGGAGGAGGTCGTGGTTCAGCAGGGTCACGAGGTCCTCGTGTTGCCCCTCGGCCAGGACGGTGCGGTACAGGCTCATGCGTAGGCGGGGGCGGTCCAGGTCGTAGGCGCGCAGTCCGGACCAGGCAACGTGCAGGGGCAGCTCGACCACCCCATGCTCCGGACCTGCGAGCTTCTCCAGCGAAGCGGGCAGCCGACTCATGTACCGGGCGTGGAGCACCTCGGCCGCCGACGGCGCTGCGCTGTACGGGGAGTGCATGACCATGACCTGATTATCCCGCGCCCCGCCCGTCCCCGGTACCGCAGACGAGGTAAACCACCCCCGACGTGGCGAGGCCCGCAGCGGGGGCTGGTCCGGGACCGGTCGGAGCTCACTGCTGATCCAGAGCAGGGCACCGCTCCGCGGAGTGCGGGTGAGGCAGCGGTCCGCCCACATCGTCGTCCGCCCGCAAGCCGGTGCCAGCCATATGCCGGGGCGTCGAGCAGCTCGATCAGGAGTACGGGATCACGCCACCTTGCAGGCCGATCCCACATCCGCAGGCGGGCTCAGCGGGCGTACGAGCCGAGGCCGACGAGGCAGTACACGTACTGGTTGAGGACAAGGGCGCCCCGCATGTAGCGGTAGGAGAACGCGTACTGGGTCTTGGGGTTGGCGTTGCAGCGGTCCATGTCCGAGGTGCCGGGGATGCTCTCGATCACCCTGTAGTGCGCGTCGGACGCCGAGCAGGGCACCTCCTCGACGCCGCTGACGCTCTGCGGCGTCGTGGAGTCGGGCAGCTGCCCGTTGAGACAGGTGCCCCGGTCGAACGGGCTGGGTTCGGAGCTGGGTTCCGGGCTGGGTTCCGCGCTCGCCTCCGGGCTGTACGGGGTCGGCGCGGTGGAGGGGGTCGTGACGGCCCCGGGCTCCGACGAGGCGGAGGGAGTGGGCGTCCAGGAGGACGACCAGGTGGGCTTCGCGTCGGGGGAGGCCCCGCTGTCGCCCTCGTCGCCGCTGTTCACCAGGACGATGCCGCCGATGGCCACCGCGGCGGCGACCAGGACTGCCACCAGGCAGCCGCGCCCGCTCGCCCCCGGGGACCGGCCGGGCGGCCGTGAGCCTGCCCCCGCGGCCGGCATGGCACTCGTGGCGGCCGTGGAACCCCCGGCGGACGGGGAACCCGCTGTGCCCCCGTTCCGGGCCGCGACCCAGGCCGGGGGCCTGATCCCGCCCGCCCCCGCGATCCATTGCGCCCCCGCCCCGGACACCTGGATGCGCAGCAGCAGCTCCTGGTCGCCGACGCGGGCGCGGACGAGATCACCGTCCCGGCAGGACGGGATGCGCAGGCGGGCCGGGCCGGACGGCAGCTGAACGGGGAGGATCACCCCGTGGGCGGCCTGCTGAGGGGTGATCGTGATGGGCATTTCCTGCGACGTCACCGGCTGCTCCGAAGGGTGAGGGTGGTGCGGACGCCCGCTGACGAACCCTCACGAAGTGTCCCCTGTGCGCCGGTGCTGACGCAGTCATTCCGCCAAGCCGCCCGCCCCGTCCCGCCCCCCGCCCCGCCCTCCGGAGACTCTCTAGGAGCGGCGGGCCAGGACTAGCCGCCAGCGGGGAGCGCCCCCGGGCTGCCGTCCGAAGTGCTCCAGCGGCACGGTCTCCACCGTGAACCCGGCCGCCCGCAGGTCGCTGCGCACTCCGCTCAGCGGGAAGGTCCGGTAGTACATGACGAAGGGCGGCCGCCACACCGCGTTGCGCACCCGCATCACCGCGTCGAAGCCCGCCACCGCCCACCACACCGGGGAGGTGGGCGGGATCGGGGCGCCGATCGGGAAGGCGAAGACCCCGCCTTCGCGCAGCGCGGAGTGCACCCCGGAGAAGAGGGCGGGCCGCTCGGCCGGGAGGAAGTGCCCGAAGGCCCCGAAGCTGACCGCCAGGTCGTAGGAGTTCCCGAGGGCGGCCGGCAGGGCCCGCGCGTCGGCCCGTACGAAGTCCACCGGCGGGCCGCCCTGCGGCGCGTGCGTGCGCTCGGCCTCGGCGAGCATGCCCGCGCTGAGGTCCACCCCGGTCACCCGCTCCCGGCACAGCCGGCGCAGCATGCCGATCCCGGCGCCCGTGCCGCAGCAGACGTCCAGCCCGGCGCCGAAGGTGCCCTCGTGCTGGGCGAGGGTCTCCTCGACGGCGTCGAGCATCCGGTCCGGGGTGCGGAAGGGCGTGTGGTCGAACTTCGGCGCGAGCAGGTCGTAGCCCCGCTCGATCGAGGTGAGGCCCTGTACGGCGAGTTCGCGGACGCTCGGTCCGTGGGAGGAGAACACATCACCAGCGTATGCCGCGGCGGGCCGTCCGACCGGACACAACGATGCGGCGGGGGGGGGGGGGGGCCCCCCCCGCGCCCCCCCCCCCCCGCCCCCCCCCGCCAGCACCCCCGCCGCGAGCCCCCCCGGTTGCCCGGGA
>NZ_JBSGZI010000137.1:0-17562 GCF_053610945.1 Streptomyces sp. NPDC054849 | reverse complement strand
CCACTGCTGCCGCGCCGGCGATCGGGGCGTGGGGTCCGGAGCAGCGCCCCACTGCAGCCTCGCCGGCGTTTGAGGCGCGGGGTCCGGGGCGGAGCCCCGATCTTCGGGCCGCGCCGGGCGATCGGGGCGCGGGTCCGGGCGGAGCCCGGGGAACGGCGGAAGGGCGGGGCGGGGAGCAGCCCAGCGCAGCGGCCTCGCGCCGGCGGTCACCGCGGCGGCGCGGGCGGCACCGGCGGAGGCGGCGGCACCGGCGGAGGCGGCGGAGGCGGCGGGGTGAACGGCGGGCGCCGGCGCGGCTTCGGCGGACCCGGAGGCCGCGGCGGGACGCCGGTCACCGTCACGTCCCAGGAGACGTGCGGCTCCTGGTGCGGTGGCGCCCCGGCGTACGGTCCGGAACGTCCGGAACGTCCGGAACCTCTGGAACGTTCGGAGCGTTCGGAACCCGCGCCTGAGGCCCCAGAGGTCGGATACCGGCCATCGCCCCCGCCGGGCGTATGCCCGTACGGGGCCGTGGGCGCACCGGAACCGTCCCCCGCGCCGGCCCGCGGAACCGGCCATCCCGCCCCGACCGCCCCCGGCCGCGCACCCACACGGCGCAGGCGTGCCACCCCCGCACCCGCCCCACCGGCCCCCGCACCCCAGACCCCGCCCAGCAGCAGGGCGTAAACGACGTCCCCCCGCAGCTCCACCCCGGCGTCCACCGCGTCCACCCCCAGCACCGCGAGCGAGGCGTCCGCAGAGAGCCCCGTCAGCCATGCCAGCACCGCCAGCGTCACCCCTGTCACGGCCGACATCCGCGCCGCGCACCCCGGGATCCCGCGCCCGGGAGTCCGTACGGCCGCCAGCACGCCCGCGTAGAGCAGCAGCAGGGCCGCCCCCGCGACCAGCAGCCAGACCCGCTCGTCGTACTCCGCCAGGCGTGCCACCGTCACCGGCTCCCGCGCGGAGACCGCCATGAGATCGTCCAGCGGATCGGGCAGCAGCCGGGCCGGCGCACCCGTGACCCGCCCGTGCACGGGCACGAACAGCCCCAGCAGCACCCCCAGCCAGCTCCCGTTCGGCGCACCCAGCAGCGCGGCTCCCAGCACCCGCCGGCCCCGGCCGGGCTCCGCAGCCGCGTCGCCCAGCGCCGCCCACACGGCCGAGGCCATCCCGGCCGCCACCGCGACCAGCAGCATCGCCACCACCGCCGAGGCGGCCGGGCGGAACCGGGCGAGCGCCGCCGGCCCGCGCCGCGAGACCAGCAGCGCCACCGCCAGTACGGCGAGCACCCACACCCCCGCGCCCGCCAGGCTCGGCCCGAGTTCCACCGAGAAGCCCACCCGGGTGCGGGTCTCGACCAGGTCCCCGATGCGCTCCGGGAGCAGCCCGCCGATGTCCCCGATCCCCGGGATCTCGACCTTCGCCGGGGCCTGCGGCAGCGGCGCCGTCCCGTCGAGGGTGACCACGTCGTGCCCGGCCCACGCCAGCCCGCCCGCCGTCGCGACGAGCAGCGCCGTGAGCGCCGTGACCCTCGCGGCCGTCTCACCGGTGCCCGCCCCGGCCCGCAGCGAGCGCAGGAACACACACGCCAGGACCAGCGCCCCGGCCAGCGACACCCCCAACGGCATGACGTCCAGGGAGGTTTGGGCGCCGACCCCGGTGAGGCCGAAGGCCGAGACGTCACCCGAGGGGATCACGGTGCCGCCGACCGCGAGGACCACCACGGCGGCCGTCATCGCCCCGAGCGAGCCCCCGGCCGCGTCGGCGCCCAGCAGGTGCAGCCCCAGTGCGGCCACCGCCGCCATCACGATGAGGGACCACCCCACGGCGGCGACGGAGGACAGGAGCACGTCTCCCCAGCGAATGCGGCGCATGCGGTGAACCCCCGAGCCGACCGAGCGGTACGCGACGGGATCCCCGGGCGAGAAGTCCCGTATCTCACTCTCCGGGTGACTTTCGACCCCGTCAACGGGCTGTCGTAGACGCCCCGAAGCGGCCCGGATTCCACATACGGCTGCGGGCCTGAAATAGTTCCCCAGGATGTTCGCCATCCCTAGACTCCCTGACGTCATGGGGGATTCTCGGGGGACTTAAGTGGGGCTGGAGTGCCGGAACTCGTACTGGAATTGAATGGAAGGACCTGGACGCTCGATCCGTCCAGGTCGTACTCGCTGGGGCGCGATCCCCAGGGAGACGTGGTGATCGACGACGCCCGCGTGTCGTGGCGGCATGCCACCATCACCTGGAACGGCCAGGGTTGGGGCATCGAGGACCACGGCAGCACCAACGGCACCTACGTGCACGGGGCCAGGGTCCAGCAGACCCAGCTCGTGCCCGGCACGCCGGTCCACCTGGGCAACGCGACCGACGGCCCGTGGCTGAACCTGAGCGCCGCGGCCGCGCCGCAGCCGGCCGTGGCCCAGCAGGCCCCGGCGCAGGCGTACGCCCAGCCGCAGGCCCCGGCCTACCAGGCCCCGCAGCAGCAGCCCCAGCAGCAGGCCTGGGAGCAGCAGCAGGCCCAGCAGCCGGCTCAACAGCAGCCGCAGGCTCACTTCCCGCACCAGCAGGGCGGCGCCGCTCCGCGCCCGGCGCAGGGCGGAGCGCCCGTCTACGGAGACCGCAGCCCGACGACGTTCCACCAGCTCTCGCTGGGCCACGTCATGCGGATCGGCCGTGCGCTGGAGAACGAACTGGTGGTCTCCGACCTCCAGGTCTCCCGCCACCACGCCGAGTTCCGCTCGATGCCCGGCGGGCGCTTCGAGATCCACGACCTCGGCAGCCACAACGGCACCTATGTCAACGGTCAGCCGCTGCCCAAGTCCGGCACCGCGCTGCTCGGCCCGAACGACATCGTCGGCGTCGGCCACTCGACGTTCCGGATCGTCGGCGACCGCCTCGAGGAGTTCGTCGACACCGGCGAGGTCTCCTTCTCGGCCCGCCACCTCACGGTCACGGTCGACGGCGGCAAGCAGATCCTGAAGGACGTCACCTTCGGCGTCCCGGAGAAGTCGCTCATCGGCGTCATCGGCCCGTCCGGCTCCGGAAAGTCCACCCTGCTCAAGGCGCTGACCGGCTACCGGCCCGCCGACCAGGGCGACGTCCTCTACGACAACCGCAACCTGTACAAGCAGTTCGCGGAGCTCCGCCAGCGCATCGGCCTGGTCCCGCAGGACGACATCCTGCACAAGGAGCTGAAGGTCAGCACCGCCCTCAAGTACGCGGCCAAGCTCCGCTTCCCCGGCGACACCGCCGAGTCCGAGCGCGCCGCCCGCATCGACGAGGTGCTGCGCGAGCTCAAGCTCGACATCCACAAGGACAAGAAGATCACCGCCCTCTCCGGTGGTCAGCGCAAGCGCGTGTCCGTGGCCCTGGAGCTGCTCACCAAGCCGTCCCTGATCTTCCTGGACGAGCCGACCTCCGGCCTCGACCCGGGCATGGACCGCGACGTCATGCAGCTGCTGCGCGGCCTCGCCGACGACGGCCGCACGGTCCTCGTCGTCACCCACTCGGTCGCCGAGCTGGCCATCTGCGACAAGCTGCTGGTCATGGCCCCGGGCGGTTCGGTCGCGTACTTCGGCCCGCCGGACGAGGCGCTGAACTTCTTCGGCTACACCACGTGGGCGGACGTCTTCTCGTCCTTCGAGAACTACCGCGACTACGACTGGGCCGGCCGCTGGAAGGGCTCCCAGCACTACCAGCTCTACGCCGCGGACATCGACGCGGTCGCCCCGCAGTCGGTCGCGATGCCGCCGGTCCAGCAGATGCGTCCGCCGAAGCCGCAGGGCTGGGGCTCGCAGCTCTTCACGCTGATCCGCCGCTACGTCTCGGTGATCGCCTCCGACCGGGGCTTCCTCGGCCTGATGCTGATCCTGCCCGCGGTCCTCGGAGTGGTCTCCACGGTCATCCCGGCGACTTTCGGCCTCGCGCCGCCGAAGCCGCCGTCCCAGTTCAACGGCGACGCCGGCACGATCATGCTGATCCTCGCGGTCGGCATGTGCTTCTCGGGCGCCGCCAACTCGGTCCGCGAGCTGATCAAGGAACGGGTCATCTACGAGCGAGAGCGCGCGACCGGGCTGTCCCGGTCCGCGTACCTCATGTCGAAGGTGATCGTCCTCGGGGTCATCACGGCCGTCCAGGGCGTGATCATCTGCGGGATCGGCTTCTTCCCGCGCGACCTGCCCGCCGAGGGCCTGCTCATGCCGCCGGCCGTCGAGCTGTGCCTGTCGGTCATCGCACTCGGCTTCACCTCGATGATGTTCGGCCTCGTGATCTCCTCGCTGGTGAAGACCGCCGAGAAGACCATGCCGCTGCTGGTCATGTTCGCGATCGTCCAGGTCGTCTTCACCGGCATCCTCTTCCAGGTCTACGACTCCCCGGGCCTGGAACAGTTCGCCTGGCTGATGCCGTCCCGCTGGGCAGTCGCCGCCGCCGGCACCACGCTGAACCTCGGCAAGCTCATGCCGCCGTGGGACCGCGAGAACCCGACCAACACCGACCCGCTCTGGGACGCCACGGTCGGCCAGTGGAGCCTGAACATCACCGTCCTGCTGCTCATCGGCATCGCCTGCGGCTTCCTGGTGCAGCGCCTGCTGCGCCGCCACGAGCCCGAGGTCATGCGCGCCGGCAACTAGCCCGCAGTCCGCGTGGCGGGTCCGTACGCACGAAAACGCCTCAGGGCGGCACCCGGAAGTCCGGGTGCCGCCCTGAGGCGCATGGGGGGCTTGGTGTACGCCGCCGGCCTTAGTAGGCGCTGTTGACGTTGTCCATCGAGCCGTAGCGGTCGGCCGCGTAGTTGCAGGCGGCGACGATGTTGGCGACGGGGTCGTATTGGTCGAACTTGGTGCCCTTGACGTGGTACGCCTTGAAGGTCGGGAGGATGACCTGGAGCAGACCCTTGCTGGGGATGCCGTTCTGGGCGTTGATGTCCCAGTTGTTGATCGCCATCGGGTTACCGCTGGACTCGCGCATGATGTTGCGGTGGATACCGGCGTAGGTGCCCGGAATGTTCTCCTTCTTCATGATGAAGAGGGCTTCCTTGATCCAGCCGTCCAGGTTGTTCGCGAAGGCCGGGGTGCGGGCGGCAGACCGGCTCGCGGCCGCCTTCTGCTCGCGCGCCTTCTTCGCGGCGGCCTCGGCCTTCGCCTTGGCGGCGGCCTTGGTTTTGGCGTCGGCTTCGGCCTTGGCCTTGGCCGCGGCCTTCGCGTTCGCGGTGGCGATCACCTGCTGCGCGGAGAGGCTGTGGTGCAGTGCCTTCGTCTGCACGCCGTTGACGGCCTGGGTCCAGGCGACGGGGGCGGCGTTGACCGTCTCGGCCTGTGCGGCGCCGGCCGGGACGAGGGAGAAGGCGATCGCGGCGGTGCTCAGCGTGGCGACACCGGCGATGGACAGCTTGTGTGCCTTCGTCAGACGACTGTGACCAGGGGTGCGGGAAGCAGACATGGCGGGGCAACCTCTTCGAATAGCGGGAGCCGCAGGAAAGCGCGGCGAGGATCCGGGATCCGGTCCGCAGTGCTGTGCGACGAGGGCAATTCTTAGCGGCGGCAAAATCCTGTGGCAAAGGTGTGACGTACGAAGCTGCTTAGTGGATCACGTGCGGGCGCCGAGGCCCGTTTTCGGGCCTCGGCGCTAGGTGCGACCGCTCTGACAGGACCCTTACCTTTCCACTAGGGAGCTTCGTAAGTGATGTGGGTCCTATGTGCGGGCTCACATCGGGCACGTAACGGATTCACCATGTGTTGCTGTAGCAATGCAGTCAGTGACTGCTTTCGTCCTTGAGTAGCAGGTGGACGTCCCCGAATTCATGCCAGAGGCAGAGCCGGGCCAATGCCTCGGCATATCCGAGCCGTACGGCGGCCCGGCCCGCCACCGCCTCCAGCATCAGCAGATGGGACGCCTCGGGCTCGTGCAGCCCGGTCAGCAGTCCGTCCACCACCCGCACCCCGCGCTCCGGCGTCACCACCAGGTCGGTCCAGCCGCCGGCCGGGCGGACCAGCCCCCGGGCGTCCGCGGCCGACTCCAGGGCCCGCACCGCCGTGGTCCCCACCGCGATCACCCTGCCTGCGGCGGCCCGAGCGGCGTTCACCAGCCCCGCCGTCGTCGGGGAGACCTCGTACCGCTCCGGGTAGGGCGGTTCGTGCGCCTCAGGCGAGGACACCCCCGTGTGCAGCGTCAGCGGAGCGAACTGCACCCCCCGGCTCACCAGCCGCGCCACCAGCTCCGCCGTGAACGGCCGGCCCGCGCTCGGCATCTCCGCCGAGCCTGATCCGTCGGCCGCCGGCACCGCGAACACCGTCTGATAGGCCGACAGCGGCTGGTCCCGCTCCGTGTACGCGTACCGGATCGGCCGCCCGTACGCCCGCAGCAGCGCCGCAACCCCGCCCGCCGCGGGCAGCGGCCGCGCCCACCACAGGCGGTCCGCCCCCGCCGTCAGGGGCTCCTCCAGGACGAGGCGGCCCCCACCCGGCAGCTCCACCACGGCCCCCGCCGGCCCCCCGGCGCGCGGCAGGGTCGTCCCGCGGCCCGCCGGGCTCCGCAGCTCCACGGCCCAGCGGCCGTCGTCGCCCCGGGACGAGAAGTGCACCACGAGGTCCTCACCGGCCAGCCGGGCGTCCACGGCGGCCGCCAGCGTGGCCGACGTGTTCACCACCAGCACGTCCCCGGCCCGCAGCAGCCCCGGAAGTTCCCGGAAGGCGCGCAGCGACACCTCCGCGCTGCCCCGGGACACCAGCAGCCGCACCGCATCGCGCCCCAGCCCCGGCCCGCGCTGCTCGACGGGAACCCGGGCCAGCAGCTCCGGCGGAATGTCCGGTATGTGCACTCTCTCCCCTATATAGGGTTCCGTTTCCCGCAGTGCCCGCCGCCCGCTCACCGCCCGGCCCCCGCACCCGTCTCCCGGACCGCCCCCGCGCCCGTCTCCTCGTCCGCCGCCGGCCCGCCGCCCGCCGGGCGCTGCGCCGTCTCCCCGTCCGCCGCCAGCTCCTGCGCCGTGTACCGCCCGCTCGGCAGCGACTGCTCCACGAGCCGCAGCAGCGCGGGGGCCACCTCCTCCGGCGCCGGCATCCCCGTCATGTCCTCCCCGGGCTCGGCCGCCGCCATCATCCGCGTCCGCATCGAGCCCGGATCCGCCCACCACACCCGCAGCCCCGGCTCCTCCACCGCCAGTACGGCCGACATCAGATCCCCCGCCGCCTTGGTCGCCCCGTAGGCCCCCCACGTCGCGTACGCCACCACCGCCGCGTCCGAGCTGATGTTCAGCACCGCCCCGGCCTGCGAGGCCCGCAGCAGCGGCAGCCCCTCCTGGACCAGCCCCAGCGGCCCCACCACATTGACCTCGAACGCCTCGCGCAGCCCGTCCAGCGGATGGAGCTCCAGCGGCACCAACGGCTCCGTCCCCAGCACGCCGGCGTTGTTCACCAGCAGATCCAGCCCGCCCAGCTCCCGCGCCGCCGCCACCAGCGCCGCCCGGTGCGCCTGCGAGGACACGTCCCCGGCCACCGCCGCCACCCGCACCCCGGCGGCCTCCTCCAGCCCGCCCGCGGTCTCCTTCAGAGCCGCCCCGCCCCGCGCACTGAGCACCAGGTCCCAGCCGCGCGCCGCCAGCTCCCCGGCCAGCGCCCGGCCGAGCCCCCTGGACGCCCCCGTCACGATCGCCACCGACATGACAGCACCCCTCGTCTTCCGTTCCGATCAGCAGATGCCCCCAACCTAGGAAGGGGCCACCCGGTCCCGCGTCGGCCGTGAGCCCCACGCGCACAGGTCCGTTGGACCTACATCCGCCGCCCGATCCCGCAGGTCACGGCCGCGGGTACGGTGTGCCCATGACCGGTAGCCCCCTGCCCGGCGGACCCCCCAGCGGCCTGGCCGCCGTGAGCACCGCGCTGCTCGCCATGAGCCGCCGCCTCGAGGTCCGCGACGTCCTGCGCACCATCGTCGTTTCGGCCCGCGAGCTCCTCGACGCCGAGTACGCGGCCCTGGGCGTCCCGGACGACCACGGCGGCTTCGCCCAGTTCGTGGTGGACGGCATCAGCGCGGAGCAGTGGCGCCGTATCGGCCCGCTGCCCCGCCAGCACGGCATCCTCGCCGCGATGCTCCACGAGGGCGGCCCCGAGCGCCTGGCCGACGTACGCGAGGACCCGCGCTTCGAGGGCTGGCCCGGAGCACACCCCGAGATGTCCGACTTCCTCGGCATGCCCGTCCGGGACGGGGAGGAGACCCTCGGCGCCCTCTTCCTCGCGAACAAGCGCGGCCCGCACGGCTTCACCGACGAGGACCAGGAACTCCTCTCCCTCCTCGCCCAGCACGCGGCGATCGCCCTCACCAACGCCCGGCTCTACGAGCGCAGCCGCGAGCTCACCATCGCCGAGGAGCGCTCGCGGCTCGCCCACGAGCTGCACGACGCCGTCAGCCAGAAGCTCTTCTCGCTGCGCCTCACCGCCCAGGCCGCCGCCGCCCTCGTCGACCGCGACCCGGCCCGGGCCAAGGGCGAGCTGCAGCAGGTGGCCGCCCTGGCGGCGGAGGCCGCCGACGAACTGCGCGCCGCCGTGACCGAGCTCCGCCCGGCCGCCCTCGACGAGGACGGCCTGGCCGCCACCCTGCGCACGCACGTCCACGTACTCGACCGAGCCCACGCCGCGCACGTCACCTTCACCTGCGACGGCGTACGGGCCCTCCCCGCGACCCAGGAGGAAGCCGTCCTCCGCGTCGCCCAGGAGGCCCTCCACAACGCCCTGCGCCACTCCGGGGGCGACCGCGTCGAGGTCACCTTGACCCGGACGCCCGCCGGCGGCGCGGTCCTCAAGGTCGCCGACTCCGGCAAGGGCTTCGACCCCCGCACCGTCCGCAGGGCGGGCCGCCACCTGGGACTGGTCTCCATGCGCGACCGCGCGAGCGGCGTCGGCGGCCGGCTCACCGTGCACTCGGAGCCCGGTCAGGGCACCACGATCGAGATGGAGGTCCCCGGTGGCTGACAGTGGCGGCCGAAGCGGCATCGGCATCCGTGTACTGCTCGTCGACGACCACCAGGTCGTCCGGCGGGGCCTGCGCACCTTCCTGGAAGTCCAGGACGACATCGAGGTGGTCGGCGAGGCCTCGGACGGCGAGGAGGGCATCGCCCGGGCCGAGGAGCTGCGGCCCGACGTGATCCTGATGGACATCAAGATGCCGGGCACCGACGGCATCGAGGCGCTGCGCCGGCTGCGCGAGCTGACGAACCCCGCCCGGGTGCTGATCGTCACCAGCTTCACGGAGCAGCGGACCGTGGTCCCCGCCCTGCGGGCCGGCGCCGCGGGATACGTCTACAAGGACATCGACCCCGACGCCCTGGCCGGAGCCATCCGCTCCGTCCACGCCGGCCACGTGCTCCTCCAGCCGGAGGTGGCCCAGGCCCTGCTCTCCCAGGACGAGCAGAGCCCGTCGGCCGGCCGGCCCGGCTCGCTGACCGACCGCGAACGCGAGGTCCTGGGCCTCATCGCGGACGGCCGCTCCAACCGCGAGATCGCCCGCGCCCTGGTGCTGTCCGAGAAGACGGTCAAGACCCACGTCTCGAACATCCTGATGAAGCTGGACCTTTCCGACCGGACCCAGGCCGCATTGTGGGCGGTCCGGCACGGAATCGCCGACTGACAGGCGCACATCGGATCGTCTCGTTCCGGACTGAGATTCATACGGTCGGGTGTATGTAGCCCACATGGCGTATCCCGATCGCGGGGCGACCGTTCTCCATGGCGTGCCGCGACGGCTGGTCGCGGCAGACGTACTGGAGGACGAGAACGTGAAGAACTTCAAGAAGGCCGCAGCCGTCACCATGATCGCGGGCGGCCTCATCGTCGCCGGCGCCGGTGTCTCCTCGGCGCACGGCGGTGCGTCGGCGGAGGGCGAGGCCCTGAACTCGCCCGGCGTGGCCTCCGGGAACCTGCTCCAGGTCCCGGTGCACGTCCCCGTGAACGTGGTGGGCAACACGGTCAACGTGATCGGCCTGCTCAACCCGGCCTTCGGCAACACGGGCGTGAACGCCTGACCCCGCCCGCCTCGCCTCGCGGCCCCGCTTCCCCCCTCTCCCCGGGAAGCGGGGCCGCCGCATTTCCGCCGCAGGCAAACCCAGCCGCGCCAGGCGCAGCCACATCCAGCCTCGCCGGCGTTTGAGGCGCGGGGTCTGGCGCGCAGCCCCGTTCGGCCCGGCGCAGCCGTCATGCACCGCCCACCGCCCCCGCCCGGCTAGCGCCCCCGCTCACGCTCCTCGACGGCCGAGTTGTACGCCGCGACGAGCGCCCGCCGAGACACCCGCTCCACCGGCCGCAAGGCCTCAGCCCGCGCCGCCATCTCCGAGGCGGCCACCGCGCCCCCGTGCCCCTTCTCGTACGCCAGCGACACCATCAGATCCACCCGCTGCGCCAGCGCCAGCACCCGCACCGCCCGCGCCGGATACCCCGGCGCCAGCGCGTCCCGTCCGGCCTCCGCCCGCGCCCGGTACGCCGACAGCGCCGCTTCCGCCACCGGCCCGGACCCCGCCACGTCCAGCCGGGTCAGCGCCACGGTCGCCTCGCGCAGCGCCTCCGCCAGCTCCCGCTCCGCCTCGCCCAGCGAGGGCACGTCCGCCGGCGGTGCCTCCCGTACCGGCAGACAGTGCCAGATCACCGACACGTGGACGTCCCCGGCCGGCCCCGCCTCGGACACCTCCGGCACCAGCCCCAGCGACGCCCCTACCGCGACGACCGCCTCCTCGGCCTCCAGCGCCCGCGCGTTGAACTCCGCCGGCCCGCTCAGGCCCAGCGGATGCCCCGGCGCCGGCAGCGCGACCCGCAGCCCCGTCGCCCCCAGCCCCCGCAGCCGGCCGAGCGCCAGGGTGAGACCCACCGGTCCCTCCTCACCCGGCAGCCCCTCCACCCGGTGCACGGCGTCCTCGCCCACGATCGACAACACGGCCTCGTCGGGCGAGACCAGACCGGCCAGCAGAGCGTTCCCCCAGGCGGCCAGGCGCCCTGAACGTGGTTCGAAAAGCATCCCCCCACTTTACGGATCGGTCCCGGCATCGGGCCCCGGCCCCGGTGCCCTCCCGCAGTGGCGTAGGTTTTCCCCCTGGGGCTGCGTCTACCGGCGCACAGAGAACCGTGACTGCAAGGGGTGACAACACGCTCATGAGCGATGTTCTGGAGCTGGTGGACGTATCCGTGGTCCGCGAGGGCCGGGCTCTGGTGGACCAGGTCTCCTGGTCGGTGAAGGAGGGGGAGCGCTGGGTGATCCTCGGCCCCAACGGCGCCGGCAAGACCACTCTGCTGAACCTCGCCTCCAGCTACCTGTTCCCCACCACGGGCAAGGCCTCCATCCTCGGCAGCACCCTCGGCAAGGTGGACGTCTTCGAGCTGCGCCCCCGCATCGGTGTCGCCGGCATCGCGATGGCCGACAAGCTGCCCAAGCGGCAGACCGTCCTGCAGACCGTCCTCACCGCCGCCTACGGCATGACGGCGACCTGGCAGGAGGAGTACGAGGACATCGACGAGCAGCGCGCCCGCGCCTTCCTCGACCGCCTCGGCATGACCGACTACCTCGACCGGAAGTTCGGCACCCTCTCCGAGGGCGAGCGCAAGCGCACGCTGATCGCCCGCGCCCTGATGACCGACCCCGAGCTGCTGCTCCTCGACGAGCCCGCCGCCGGCCTGGACCTCGGCGGCCGCGAGGACCTCGTACGCCGCCTCGGCCGCCTGGCCCGCGACCCGCTCGCCCCCTCCATGGTCATGGTCACGCACCACGTCGAGGAGATCGCCCCCGGCTTCACCCACGTCCTGATGATCCGTCAGGGCAAGGTCGTCACCGCGGGCCCGATCGACCTCGAACTCACCTCCCGCAACCTCTCGCTCTGCTTCGGCCTCCCGCTGGTCGTCGAGCGCAACGGGAACGACCGCTGGACCGCCCAGGGACTGCCCCTCGGTTAGGGAGCGTGCGTGCCGGACCTCCGCCGGCCGGACGGGACTTCGACGAGACGGACCAGGGCGCACCGCACCCTGTCCCGACCGCGCCCGCCCGACCTACCATGACCATGTGGACATCGACGCGTGGGTGTGGTGGCTCATCGGCGCGGTCGGACTGGGCATCCCCCTCGTCCTGACCGCGATGCCCGAGTTCGGCATGTTCGCCGTGGGGGCGGTCGCGGCCGCCGTCACGGCGGCCCTCGGCGGGGGAGTGGTTGCCCAAGTCCTGGTCTTCGTCGCCGTGTCGGTCGCGCTGATCGCCGTGGTACGGCCGATCGCCAACCGGCACCGCGACCAGCGCCCCCAGCACCGCAGCGGCATCGACGCGTTGAGGGGCAGAACCGCCGTCGTCCTCGAACGCGTCGACGGCAGCGGCGGCCGCATCAAGCTCGCCGGCGAGATCTGGTCCGCCCGCGCCCTCGACGCGGACACCAGTTTCGAAGCCGGGCAGTCCGTGGACGTCGTGGAGATCGACGGGGCGACCGCCGTCGTGATGTGAGAAGCGGCCTGCTCGCGGCCCCCGGGTCTGCGAGACTCCGCTCAACGGGGCAGCACAGACAGCCGGAAGGGCACGGGGAACCGCATGCAACCGATCATCATCGTCCTGATCATTCTGGTGGTTCTGGTCTTCATCGCACTGGTCAAGACGATCCAGGTGATCCCGCAGGCCAGCGCCGCCATCGTCGAGCGATTCGGCCGCTACACTCGCACCCTCAACGCGGGCCTCAACATCGTCGTCCCGTTCATCGACTCGATCCGCAACCGGATCGACCTCCGCGAGCAGGTTGTCCCCTTCCCGCCGCAGCCGGTCATCACCCAGGACAACCTGGTCGTCAACATCGACACCGTCATCTACTACCAGGTGACCGACGCCCGCGCCGCCACATACGAAGTGGCCAGCTACATCCAGGCCATCGAGCAGCTCACCGTCACCACCCTCCGCAACATCATCGGCGGCATGGACCTGGAGCGGACCCTCACCTCCCGCGAGGAGATCAACGCCGCCCTGCGCGGGGTCCTCGACGAGGCCACCGGCAAGTGGGGCATCCGCGTCAACCGCGTCGAGCTCAAGGCGATCGAGCCGCCGACCTCCATCCAGGACTCGATGGAGAAGCAGATGCGCGCCGACCGCGACAAGCGCGCCGCGATCCTCCAGGCCGAGGGTGTGCGGCAGTCCGAGATCCTGCGCGCCGAGGGTGAGAAGCAGTCCTCCATCCTGCGCGCCGAAGGTGACGCCAAGGCCGCCGCGCTGCGCGCCGAGGGTGAAGCGCAGGCCATCCGCACGGTGTTCGAGTCCATCCACGCCGGCGACGCCGACCAGAAGCTCCTCGCCTACCAGTACCTCCAGATGCTCCCGAAGATCGCCGAAGGCGATGCCAACAAGCTCTGGATCGTGCCGAGCGAGATCGGCGACGCCCTCAAGGGCCTGTCCGGCGCCATGGGCAACTTCGGCCCCATGGGCGGAGGTTCGGGCTTCAACCCGCAGAACTCCGGGAAGGACGGCGGCGGCATCCCCGGCGCGCGCGACAAGGACGCCGCGGAACGCCGCGAACAGCCCCCCATCGACTGACCGGCCCTCCCCTCCTGCATGATCGGTGAGACCCCTCGACCTTCATGGCGGGGAGGCGACTCACTCATGCAAAGGGGATGGCATCGCCCATGTCCATCTGGGAATCACTCGCGATCTTCGCCGCCGGCATCGGCGCGGGCACGATCAACACCATCGTCGGCTCCGGCACCCTGATCACCTTCCCGGTGCTGCTGGCCACCGGCCTGCCGCCGGTCACCGCCAACGTGTCCAACACCCTCGGCCTGGTGCCCGGTTCGATCAGCGGAGCCATCGGCTACCGCAAGGAGCTCCAAGGGCAGCGCGCCCGCATCCTGCGGCTCGGCGCCGTATCCCTCGTCGGCGGACTCGCCGGCGCGGTCCTGCTCCTCACCCTGCCGTCGGACTCCTTCGACACGATCGTGCCCGTCCTCATCGGACTGGCTCTCGTACTCGTCATCCTCCAGCCCCGGCTCGCCGCGTACCTGCGCCGACGCCAGGAAGCCGCCGGAGGCGACACCGGACACCCCGACGGCGGCCCCGCTCTACTCGGCGGCATGCTGTTCTCCAGCGCCTACGGCGGCTACTTCGGCGCCGCCCAGGGCGTCCTCTACCTCGGCCTGATGGGCCTGCTGCTCCGCGACGACCTACAACGGATCAACGCCGTCAAGAACGTCATCGCCGCCCTGGTGAACGGCATCGCGGCCGTCCTCTTCCTCTTCGTCGCCGAGTTCGACTGGACGGCCGTCCTCCTGATCGCCGTCGGCTCCACCATCGGCGGCCAGATCGGCGCCAAGGTCGGCCGCCGGCTCTCGCCGACCGTCCTGCGCACAGTCATCGTGACAGTCGGAATCCTCGCCATCGTCCAGCTGCTGGTCCGCTGAGCGACGTAGCAGAGTTACGTCGCTCAGCGCGGCCGACTACCCGGCGACCGAGGATCCGACTAGGCGGAGCGCTCCAGCCACTCCGGAAGCGCCTCCCGCCCGGCCACCCCCAGAGCCAGCAGCATGGCGTCCGCCGGAGACGGCACGAAGGGCCTCCGGAGGAGCGGCATCCCCGCCTCCTCCGGAGTCCGCGCCGCCTTGCGGTGGTTGTCCTCGGCACAGGAGGCCACCGTGTTCAGCCACGTGTCCCCACCCCCCTGCGCCCGGGGCAGCACGTGATCCACGGTCGTCGCGCGCTTCCCGCAGTACGCGCACCGGTGCTGGTCCCGGACCAGCACCCCCCTCCGCGACCAGGGAGCATGTCTTCGGAAGGGCACCCGCACATACCGGCAGAGCCTGATCACCCGGGGCATCGGAAGATCCATGGTGGCCGCGCGCACACGCAGCTCGGGATGCGACTGCTCGACGACGGCCTTGTCCTGGAGCACCAGAACCACAGCCCTGTTCAGGGTCACCGTCGACAGCGGCTCGAAGCTCGCATTCAGCACCAGCGTGTCCCGCATCTCGCCCACCTCCCGTGTGCAGGCCCGCGACCACCCTGGCGGCAGGGCCCGCAACCACTCTGGCCGCGCGCGCCACGCGGGACAACGCAATAAAAATGCCCGGTCCTGGCCTTCTTTAGACCAGGACCGGGCAAACGCTCGGCGAACGATCAGCCCGCGGGCGCCTCGTACTCACCGATGAGCTGGGCACGCCCCAGGGTGTGGAACCGCAGATTGAACCCGACGGCGGCGGGAGACGCATCCGCCCCGGGGCCGAGCTTCGCCTGATCCACCGCGTACACGGTGAAGACGTACCGGTGCCGTTCCCCGGCCGGCGGAGCCGCCCCGCCGAAGTCCCGGGAACCGTAGTCGTTCCGTGCGTGCACGGCCCCGGCGGGCAGCCCCTCGAACTTCCCGCTGCCCGCACCGGCCGGCAGCTCGGTGACCGAGGCCGGCAGATCGAAGAGCACCCAGTGCCAGAACCCGCTGCCCGTCGGCGCGTCCGGGTCGAAGCACGTCACCGCGAAGCTCTTCGTCCCCTCCGGGAACCCCTCCCACCGCAGCTGCGGCGAGACGTTCCCGCCCGAGTACACCTGCGCCTCGCCCAGATCGGCACCCGGTGCGAGATCCGTACTGGTGACGGTGAAGGCGTGCACCTCCGGGTGGAAGTCGTGCGGAAGAGGTGCCCTGCTCTGCTCGGTCACTGCTGACCCTCCTGATCGCCGGCGATTACCGGTCCGAGCCTAGGACCGGCTAGAACCAGTTGCGCTGCGAACCGACGGACGCGATCCACTGGTTCAGATACGCGACCCAGTCGGTCTCCTGGTATGACTGCAGACCCACCTGGAAGCAGCGGTAGGTGTCGCTGCCCTCGCTGAACAGACCCGGCTTCTTGTCCATCTCCAGGACGACGTCCATCTCCCGGCCGTCCGCGATGAAGGTGAGCTCGACCTGGTTCAGCCCGCGGTACTGCGACGGCGGCAGGAACTCGATCTCCTGGTAGAAGGGCAGCGACTGGCGCGTCCCGCGGATGTGCCCGCGCTCCATGTCCGCACTGCGGAAGGAGAAACCGAGCTGCCGGAAGGCGTCGAGGATCGCCTGCTGCGCCGGCACCGGGTGCACGTTGATCGGGTCGAGGTCGCCCGCGTCCACCGCACGCGCGATCTCCAGCTCGGTGCTGACCCCGATGTTCATCCCGTGCAGGTGCTGACCCCCGAAGTGGGTGATCGGCGTCTCCCAGGGGATCTCCAGCCCGAACGGCACCACGTGCAGCGCGCCCGCCTGCACCTGGAACGCACCACCCAGCCGCTGCTTGGTGAAGACGACGTCCTGCTTGTACTCCTGGTCCCCGCCCTCGACCTCGACCCGTGCCTGCAGCCCGATGGACAGCCCCTCGATCTGCTGCTCCACGGATCCGCCCTGGATCCGGACCTCACCCTGGACGATCCCGCCCGGCACGACGTTCGGCTCGGTGATGACGGTGTCCACCGAGGCGCCACCGGCACCCAGGCTCGCGAACAGCTTCTTGAAGCCCATGCTCAAACTCCCCTTGAAACGATCTGGCGACTACGCCGCGACTACCCCTTACCAACGCGGAACCTTAGGCCCCGGTTGCAGGCGTACGCGTTCCACTACGCTCGACCGGATGAGCGCGCGCCCTGACCGTACGCCCCTGCCCAGGTCCTTCTTCGACCGCCCGGTCCTCACGGTGGCCCCAGACCTCCTCGGCCGCACCCTCGTCCGCCGTACCCCGGAGGGTCCTCTGGAACTGCGCATCACGGAGGTCGAGGCGTATGAGGGAGAGTCCGACCCGGGCTCCCACGCCTACCGCGGCCGCACCGCCCGCAACGCATCGATGTTCGGTCCCCCCGGACACGCGTACGTCTACTTCATCTACGGCATGTGGTTCAGCCTCAACCTGGTGTGCGGCCCGCCGGGCCT
Organism: Streptomyces sp. NPDC054849; assembly: GCF_053610945.1. NCBI lineage: Bacteria > Bacillati > Actinomycetota > Actinomycetes > Kitasatosporales > Streptomycetaceae > Streptomyces > Streptomyces sp. NPDC054849. The sequence goes on along the minus strand of NZ_JBSGZI010000137.1, from coordinate 704 downwards.
CGCGAGCGGGGTCCTGGTGCGGGCGGGCGAGGTCACGGCGGGTGCAGAGCTGGCCGCCAAACGTCGGCTTTCCGCCAGAAGCCCGCGAGATCTGGCCAAGGGGCCGGCCCGCCTGGCCACGGCCCTGGACGTGGACCGCTCCCTCGACGGCACCGACCTCTGCGCAGGCCCCGACTCCCCCTTGTCCCTCCTCGCGGGCACCCCCACCTCGGCCGCCCAGGTGAGCAGCGGCCCGCGCACGGGAGTCGGCGGAGCCGGCGCCGCCCACCCGTACCGCTTCTGGATCACTGACGACCCGACGGTGAGCCCGTACCGCGCCCACGCGCCACGCCGCCGCTCAACTTGACTCGACCCGACCGGACGCCTAACGTAGTCCGAGCCGCTTGAACGGGGCACTGCTATCGGCAGACCTCCGGAGCGGCCAACCCACACCTACGACTTACCCCTGGCGGGGTCCAATTCGGCATGTCCGAATTCCCGGCCAACGGCTCGATTATGAGCCGCAAGGGATAAGCGCTAATGTGGTGAAGCGCCGAAAGGCATAGACCCCCAACGGTCACCGAATTCAAATCCAAGTCGGAAACGACACGGAAATGATCTGGTAGAGTTGGAAACGCAAGAACAGAACGAAAGCCCGGAGGAAAACCCGCGAGGGTGAGTACAAAGGAAGCGTCCGTTCCTTGAGAACTCAACAGCGTGCCAAA